>SLQK01000268.1 GCA_007131525.1 Nitriliruptoraceae bacterium
CGTCGCGGCAGCCCGTCCGCGATCAGCAGCACAGGAGGTCGACGCCATGGCACCCCCGGTGGCCGACGCCGTCGATCCCGGCGCCCTCCTCGTCGGCCACGCACACGAGCTCCTCGTCGCCGTGACCGTCGGTGACGGCCCTTCGTGGGTGCCGTGGCTGATGGTCGGCCTGTTCGGCGTGGTGCTGGCCATCTCCTGGTCGATCCAGCGACACCAGCGCCGGGCGCTGCGCGACGCCCTCAACCGCTTCGTCGAGCGACACGAGGGCTGGCACCTCCAGGCCTGGCCCTGCGGGGTCCATGCCGACCAGCTGGTCGGCCGGTTCGAGGCCACCACCCGGGGTGACCGCCGCTACGGCGTCGAGTCGGCCGTCGGCGGGCCCATCGACATGGACATCGCCGGGACCACCGTGCGCTGCCAGGTGGCCTGCTTCGTGTGGTTCCACGAGCGCCGTCGGACCCAGCGGTCGCGGGGGCGGCATGTCCGTCACACCTACGAGCGCCGCACGGAGCTGATCGCGATGTGCCAGCTCCCGGTGCACACCCACCGTGCCGTGTCGATCCGGCCCGAGTCGGTGCTGGGGCGCGTCGGGCTGACCCGTGGCGGCCAGCAGCTGGAGTCGGAGGCCTTCAACCGCCGCTTCCGCGTGGAGGGCCGTGATCGCGCGCTGGTCGTCACCCTGCTCGACGCGGGCCTGCAGGAACTGCTGACCGCCGGCTACGCCGAGCGCGGCATCGAGCTCAGCGACGACCTGCTGGTCCTGTCGGGCCAGCCGACCCACCGGGACCGGAGCCTGGCGGGCATCGCCCAGGCCTACCCCGCGATCGTGCAGGATCTGACCCGGCTGATCCGGGGCATCCCACCTCCGTTCTGGCGGGCACTCGGGTTCGAGCGCCCCAGCGTCGGCGTCGAACCACCCGCACCACCCAGCTCCGAGGACCGCTGACGTGGAGTACCTGATCGCGATCGCGCTCATCGTGCTGCTCGTGCTGGTCGGCTTCGTCCTGTCGTACAACCGGTTCGTCGCCCAGCTCGCCTCGATCGACGCCACCTGGGCCAACATCGAGGGTGAGCTGCAACGGCGCCATGACCTGGTCCCCAACCTCGTGGAGACGGTCCAGGGCTACGCACGACACGAGCGACAGGTGCTCGAGCAGGTCACACAGGCGCGAGCCCAGGCCATCGCCGCTGTCCCGGGGTCGGTGCCGATCGAGCAGCAGGCCCGGGCGGAGGACGCCCTGACCCAGGGACTGACCAGCCTGCTGGCCATCACCGAGTCCTACCCGGACCTCAAGAGCGACGCGGTGTTCCGCGACCTCCAGCGCCAGCTGATCGAGACCGAGGACCGGATCGCCGCGGCGCGCCGGCTCTACAACCTCGAGGTCGCGTCCTACGAGCGGCGCCGACGCTCCGTGCCCTCCAACGTGGTCGCGGGGATCATCGGTTTCGAGGCCCGACGGATGTTCGAGATCCGCGACCCGGCGGCCGAGCACAGCCCCCACGTGCTGCGCTGACCGTGGCTCAGCCCCGGGCCGACGGGGGCTCGCCAGCTCGGACGGTGGGTCCCCCCGCGACCGTCCGCGCCCGCTCGATGGCACCGAGCACCTCCTCGACGCACCGATCCAGGTCGTCGTTGACCACCACGACGTCGAAGCGGTGGGCAGCAGACAGCTCCTCACGAGCCCGAGCCAGCCGTCGCTGGAGGGCCGCCTCGGACTCGGTCCCGCGGGTCCGCAGTCGGCGTTCGAGCTCCGCGAAGCTCGGCGGAACGAGGAAGACGAGCAACGCCGCGGGATCGTGGTCCTTGACCTGCAGCGCCCCCTGGAGCTCGATGTCGAGCACGACGATCCGACCCCCGCCGACAGCCTCCTCCACCGGCGCCCGTGGGGTGCCGTAGCGCTGACCGGCGTAGTCGGCCCACTCGAGGAGCTGCCGCTGCTCGATCAGCTCCTGGAACCTGGCCGCGTCGACGAAGTGGTAGTCGACCCCGTCGACCTCACCAGGCCGGGGCGCGCGGGTCGTCACCGACACCGACAGCACCGAGCCCGGCAGTGCCGCGCGCACCCGCTCGTGCACCGTGCCCTTGCCCACACCGGAGGGGCCGGCGATCACCACCAGCAGCCCCTGGGGCGTGGTCACGGCCGGTCCGCGAAGGTCGCGAGCAGGGCGCTGCGCTGCCGCGCACCCAGCCCGCGGACCCGTCGCGACGACGCGATGCCGAGGTCGGTCATGAGCCGCTCGGCCTTGACCGGCCCGTAGGCGGGCATCGACTCCAGCACGTCGCAGACCCGGAGCTTGGCCAGAGGTTCCGAGGTGGTGGCCTCGGTGAGCAGCTCCTCGAGGCTGAGGTCGCCGTTCTTCAGGCGCTGCTTGGCGTCGGCACGGACACGTCGGGCAGCGGCCGCCTTGTCGAGTGCCGCCTGCCGCTGGGCCGGGTCGAGCTCGGGCAGGGCCATCATCGCTCCGAACGTCGTCGTGCACGGCCGCGACGGGGCGAGAGCCGACCCGTCCGCGACGACGACCGAGCCTAGGCGCTGACAGCCACCACGGGTAGCGTCGCGGCCGAGCCCTGCGATGCCGGCGATGGAGCCGCCCATGTCCACCAGCGTCCCGATCGTGCTCGGCGTCGATCTCGACGGGGTGTGCGCCGACTACGAGGGCGCCTTCCGCAGCTCGGTCGCCCGACAGCTGGACCGGGCTCCCGAGACGATGCCGCCGCAGACGATCATGGACGCCTACTCCCAGTGGGGCCTCACCCTGGAGGAGTTCGAGGCGGCACACCGGCGGGCGGTCATCGAGGACCGGATCTTCCGGCACATGGCACCGCTGCCCGGGGTGTCCGACGCGCTGTGGGAGCTGTCGGACCTGGGCGTGTGGATCCGCATCATCACCCACCGGCTCATCTTCAACTGGGCCCACGAGACCTCGGCTGCCGACACGGCAGCGTGGCTGGACGCCAACCAGATCCCCTACCGCGACCTGTGCTTCATCGGGGACAAGCCCAACGTCGGCGCGGACCTCTACCTCGACGACTCCCCCACCAACATCGTCTCCTTGCGCGAGGCGGGGCGGACCGCCATCGTGTTCGACCAGCCCTACAACCGTCACCTGCCCGGTCCGCGCGCCACCACCTGGGACGAGGTGGTCCACCTGGTGGTCACGGAGATCGAGGCACGGGACCGGCAGCTGCCGCTGCCCCTGAGCGGGATCGCACCGCACGATCGCTCCCCGCTGGATGCGGCCGCCGAGGACGACGGCGGCCAAGTGGCGGTGGGGGGCTGACGATGCGACACCGGAGCGAGCGGGAGCGGACGGCGGCCTTCGTGCGGTTCATGGTGGACTGCGAGGTGCTGCGCTTCGGGGACTTCGTCGGCAAGTCGGGCCGGCGGATGCCCTACTTCATCGACGCCGGCCGCTACCGCACCGGAACACAGCTCGCGACGTTGGGCTCGTTCTACGCGGCCGCGATCACCGACCGGTTCGGGGACGATGTCGACGTGCTGTTCGGGCCTGCCTACAAGGGCATCCCGCTGGCGGTCGCCACGGGCGTGGCGCTGGCACGGGACCACGATCGCGAGATCGGCGTCTGCTTCGACCGCAAGGAGGCCAAGGACCACGGCGAGGGTGGGCTCCTGATCGGCCACCAACCCCGCGACGGCGACCGGATCCTGATCGTGGAGGACGTCACGACGGCGGGCACCTCGGTGCGGGCGACGATCCCGCTGCTCCGTGCACAGGCCGACGTCGAGGTGGTCGGACTCGTGGTGGGTGTCGATCGGCGGGAGCGGGGCACCGGCGAGCGATCCGCGCTGGACGAGCTCGCCGAGGAGTTCGGGCTGGCGACGCTGTCGCTGGCGACGATCGACGACATCGTGGAGTTGCTCAGCGATGTCGAGATCGACGGCGCTCCGGTCCTCCGCCCAGCCGACCTCGAACGGATCGCGGCCTACCGACGGGAACACGGACCGCGCTGACCCGGTGCGGGGACCGAGCCTGACGCCTGCCAGCGGCTCGCGAGCAGGCCGCCGGCCAGTCGTCACCGTGGCAGAACGGCACCGCAGCACGACGTCACGGGTTCGTCCGCGTGACGTCGTGCTGCGGTCAGGGTCAGAAGGGCAGCTCGGGCGGGCGCGGTGGCCCCGGCGCCGCGTCGTCGCCGGGCTCGGGGTCGCTGCCGCGGGCAGCAGGCTCGCCGCTGCCATCAGGTTCGCCGGGAGGTGCCCGGCCCACCAGGGGTGGGTCCGAGGTCGCGATCCGGCGGCCCCGTCGGACCGTCACCACCCCGTCGTCGGTCATCGTGAGCCGCCAGCGGCCCTCGGTCACCGCCACGTGATGGCGTCGACACAGGGCGACGAGGTTGTCGACCACCGTGCAGCCCTCAGCTGCCCGGGGCTGGACGTGGTGGAGATCGGTCCATGCGACAGGGACGCTGCAGCCCGGGAACCGGCAGCCCTGATCGCGGGCGTGCACCGCCGCACGGACGCTGACGGGGATCACCGGCGTCGGCGAGGCCACGCCCAGGACCTTGCCACCGTCGGTGAGCAGGAAGCGCAGGTCCGCGTCGTTGGCGAGCCGGCGGACCGCTTCCGGGCTCAGGCGTGGCGCGCCACCGACGGTGGCCCACAGCAGCCTCGCGTCCCGGGCCGCCTCGTCGTGACCGGTCAGGGTCGCGATGTCGGCGACCACCTCCAGCCGGGGCCGGGGACGACGGCCATCGTCGCCGCCGCCGAGGAACGACTCGGCGAGCCGGACGAGACCATCCGCCCGCTGCTGGGCGCGTCCGGTGGAGGGTGGCAGCGCGGGCGCGGTCTCCCCTGGGCTCGCGCCGTCTCCGGCGACCTGGGTGTCCGCCTCACCGACGGCGTCGGCGGTCACGTCACGCCGGCCGGCCGAGGGCGGGGGCATCGCGGCCTCCAGGCCGGCGAGGAGGGTCGCGCCCGCCTCGGGATCCAGCTCGAAGTAGCCCGTGAGCGCACCGTCGAGGGCGGGCTGCACGTGCAGGAAGCGGTGCTCGATCTGGCGGACGGTGCGCTCGCGCGCGAGGTCGGGACGGCAGCGGTCGACCAGGGACCGGGCGTCGTCGACGACGCGGTCCGGATCGGTGCGCCGCAGGAGCTGGCGGTCGACGAAGGACGCATCGAGGCGGGCACGCCCCTCCTCGTCCAGGACCCGAGCCTCGGAGCAGATCGCGCGGACCTGCGCCCAGCCGACGGCACCGTCGCCGAAGGCTGCCCGCAGGTTCGGCAGCTTCCGCAGCGCCGCACCGAGCGACAGCAGGGTCCGGCGGTCACCGAAGGTCAGCCGGCTCTGGAACGCGAGCAACCCCTCGAGCGACAGACCGGTGCGACGTGGCGCTGTGTCGGCCTGATCGAGGCGGCCGGCCAGGTCCACCGCTGCGGCATGTCCGATGTCGAGCGCCGGCAGGAGCTCGAGCAGGGCCCCGAGCTCCCCCGGGTGCTCCCGATGGTCTGAGGCCAGGTCCCTCACCGTCCGCAGAGCTGCCGCAGCAGCTCGGACGGCCGCGCGCAGGTCGTCCGGCGCCGGCCCAGAGCCTGCTGCCTGCTCCGGCCCATGGCCGTCGTCCGGGGGACGTGCAGCGGCGGGGTCCGGATCCGCTGCGTACCCGCCGCCGTCCTCGCCCGCCAGGACCCGCAGCGCCGGGCCATGACGTTGGCGACGTCGACCGGACCAGCCGCTCGCGGTCCCATCCGTCACGCCACCGGTGATCGCACGCAGGCGGACCTCGACGCCGGTGGGGGCGTCGGTCTCGGGGGCCCAGGCGGCCGGGGCGGTGGTCGGGATCATGAAGTCGAACATACGTTCGATACCTGCAGTTGTCAAGGGTCACGGCCCAACGGCGACATCCGGGTCGATGCGCGCACGGCCGGGACCGCAGAGCGCCCATCGGCACTCCACACCACGGCGACCGGCCCCAGCGGCCGGCCCCAGCGGCCGACCTCGGCGGCTGCCGACCTCAGCGGCTGCCGACCAGCTCCGTGTCGGGGTGTCGCCGGCGGCGGGTGGGCTCGTCCCGCTCGTCGACGTAGATCCGCTCCCCCACCTCGCCGTCGACGGCTTCGGGCCCGAAGGCGGACTTGAGCTCGCCGAACAGCCCCGGACGGCGCTCCACACGGTGGTCGTCGCCGAGCTGGTAGAGCCGCCGGCTGCCATCGGAGGCGACGACCTGGAGCTGGACCGGGACGACGCCGGCGTGGCTGCTGAGCACCTCCTTGAGGCGACGAACGGCGTCGGCGGTGCACTGCTCCGCAGCGAAGGAGACGACCACCGGCGAGCCGAGCGCCTCGGAGAGGTCGGGCACGGCGACCTTGTTCGCCGTCATCTTCACGGCTTCGTCGCGCACCTCGAGGCGCCCGGTCACCACGAGCACCGCATCCTCGGTGAGCACCTCGTGGGCGGCACGGTAGGTGCCGGGCCAGAACACGACCTCGACCTGGCCCGTGAGGTCCTCGACGGTGGCCACCAGGTAGGTGTCGCCCTTGCGGGTGAACTTCTTGGTCAGCCCCGTCAGCACCCCGGCGATCACCACCGCTGCGCCGTCCTCCCGCTCCCGGAGGCTGGCGCAGGTGGCGTCGGCGTAGCTCTCGAGCACCTTCTCGGTGCCGAACAGCGGATGGTCCGAGACGTAGAGCCCGAGCATCTCCCGCTCGAACCGCAGCAGCTGCGCCTTGTCGTACTCGCCGTCGGGGATCTCCGGCGCGACCTCCAGGCCCAGCTCCTCCGCAGCCTGCGGATCGCCGCCCAGGCCGTCGAACAGCGAGAACTGACCGGCGGCTTCGGCCCGCTTGCGGGTCAGGGCGGCGTCGACGATGGCCTCGTAGGTCGCGAGCAGACCCTTGCGCGTGTGGCCCATGCGCGCGAAGGCACCGGCGAGGATCAGGCTCTCCAGCGTCTTCTTGTTCAGCACGCTGGCGTCGACCTTCGCGCAGAAGTCCACGAAGTCCTCGAACCGGCCCTTCGCGGTCCGCGCCTCCACGATCGAGGCGACGATCCCCTCCCCCACCCCGCGCACGGCCGACAGCCCGAACAGGACCTCCTCGCCCCGGGGGGTGAAGTCGCTCCCCGACTCGTTGACGTCGGGTGGGAGCACGGGGATGCCCATGCGCCGGCACTCGTTGAGGTAGAGCGGCTTGTTGTCCTTGTGGTTCTTCACGCTGGTCAAGAGCGCCGCCATGTACTCCACCGGGTAGTGGGTCTTGAGCCAGGCGGTCTGGTAGCTGACCACGCCGTAGGCGACGGTGTGGGCCTTGTTGAACCCGTACTCGGCGAACTTCTCGATCAGGCCCCACAGCGTGACCATGAAGGCCTTGTCGTAGCCGTTGGCCACACCGCCGGAGATGAGCTGGTCCTTCTGCGCCTCCATCAGGTCGCGCTTCTTCTTGCCGACGGCCTTGCGCAGCGCATCGGCCTCCGCCATCGAGAACCCCGAGAGGTCCGTGGCGATGCGCATCACCTGTTCCTGGTAGACGATGACCCCGTGGGTCTCACCCAGGATCGGCTCGAGGTCGGGGTGGTCGAAGCTGACCTGTTCGAGCCCGTTCTTCCGGTCGGCGAAGGCGATGTGCATGTCCATGCCCAGCGGACCGGGGCGGTACAGCGCGAGCAACGCCGAGATGTCCTCGAACCGGGTCGGCTTGAGCTTGCGGACCAGGGCCTGCATGCCGGTCGAGTCGAGCTGGAACACCCCGAGCGTGTAGCCGGTCCCGAGCATCCGGAAGGTCGCCTCGTCGTCCATCTCGCCCAGCAGCTCGGGATCGTCGAGGTCGACCTCCACCCCCCGGTTGGCGGCGATGTGCCGTTCCGCGTCGGAGATGACCGTGAGGTTGCGCAGGCCGAGGAAGTCCATCTTCAGCAGACCGATGTCCTCGGCCGCCCCCATCTCGTACTGGGTGACGATCTCCCCGTTGTCGGTGCGCAGCAGCGGCACGGTCTCGTGCAGCGGCTTCGCTCCGATCACGACCGCCGCGGCGTGGATGCCGTGCTGACGCTTCAGCCCCTCGAGCTTCTCGGCGGTCTCCAGCACCTCGCGGTAGGTGGGGTCCTCCCGGGCGGCGCGTAGCTCCGAGGACTTCTCGTAGGCCTCGGCCAGGGGCGACTCCTTGCCCTGGACGGCGGGCGGCATCATCTTGGCGAGGTCGTCACCGACCTTGAAGGGGTGGTCGAGCACCCGGGCGGCGTCGCGGATCGCCGACTTGGCC
>SLQK01000251.1 GCA_007131525.1 Nitriliruptoraceae bacterium
CCGTCGGCGCCACGGCCGCGCGGGCTGCGTGCGCTACGGCCCGTCGGCGCCACGGCCGCGCGGGCTGCGTGTGGCAAGGCACGAGCGGCTAGGCTCCCGTCCCCAGCCGAGGGGATCTCGCCGCACGATCCCGCTGCATCCGCCCGACCCGGAGGTGCTCGCGATGCGTCGCCTGACCGCGTTGCTCGTCGCCGTGCTCGGCCTGCTGGCCCTGCTACCCGGTCTGGCACTCGCGAACGACGCCGTGGACGCGGCCGTGCTCGGTGCTGACGTCACGATCCTGGCGGTCGATGACGCGCCCGCCGGCCCCGAGCCCGCGCCCCGGGACGCTGAGGACAACCCCGCGCGCGACCTCGGCGACTACGGCGACCGCGAGATCCCGTTCACCTGGGGTGCCGCGTGGCTGCTGACCGCGCTCGGCTTCATCGGGCTGATGCTCATCCTGACGATCTACCGCTTCCGCGTGGCCCCGCCGTCGAAGGATCGGGCGTCGACCTGAGCCGCGATCCCGCTGACCGCGCCGACGGCGCACCCGGGGCTGACCCGGCCACGGCGTCGGATCCTCCTGCGCCCCCCGGCCCACCCTTGGTCGATCTGCGCGCGGCGCTGCGCACGGCCAGCCTGGTGGCGCCGGCCAAGCGGGCCGACCCCGCCCGGATCGCTGCGCTCCGGGCCGACGTGCGTGCCGAGCTCCCGGGGATCGACGAGGCCGCCCGGCGCTACACCGATCTGGGGCACGACCTGCCGGCGACCACGGTCAGCGTGGTGGGCCGCACGGCGTGGGTCCGGATCAACCTCGAGGTCGTCGCCGGCGCCTTCGAGCCCCTCCGGGAGCGCCTCGACCAGCGGCCCAAGGCCAGCCGCCGGGTGCTCGGTATCCAGCTGGGTGGGCTCCTGGGTCTGCTGTCGACCAAGGTGCTCGGCCAGTTCGTCCTGCCGCTGGCCGGTGCGGGGACCGGACAGCTGCTGGTGGTGGGCCCGAACGTCCTCGATCTCGCCGACGACCACGGCCGGGTGGCCGACGACATCCGCCGCACCGTCGTGCTGCACGAGGTCACGCACCGGCTGCAGTTCGACGCCAACCCCTGGCTCGGGGACCACCTGCGTGGCCTCGTCGAGCGGTACCTGCACCACACCCGTGTCGACGGCAACCACCTCGCCGAGCTGCTCCCGCGGCTGCCCGCGGCCATCGCCGCCGCCAAGGAGACGGGTGATCTCAAGCCCCTGCTGGAGACCGTCCTGACCGAGGAACAGGTCGAGGTCGTCGATGAGGCCCAGGGGCTGATGAGCCTGCTGGAGGGGCACGGCAACGCGACCATGTACGGGGCGACCGACGGGTTGGTCGCCGACCCCGACGGCGTGCGCGAGGCCCTGGCCTCACGCCACGGCGACGTCACCTCCAAGGTCCTCACCGCGATCGCCGGGCTCGAGATGAAGCGCCGGCAGTACCGCGAGGGTGAGGTGTTCGTGCGTCGGGTGCTGGACCAGGCCGGGACCGACGGACTCAACCGTGCCTTCGCCGCGCCGGAGCTCCTGCCGCGGGCCGCGGAGATCGCCGATCCCGAGGGGTGGCTCGCGCGGGTGAACGCGGCGTGAGGGACGGCCCGGTCGCCGCCCTGCCGGCCGGTCAGTCCCGACCGGCCCTGGTCGCCGAGGTGGCCCACGCGCTGCGGCAGATCGACGACGGCGCTGCCGTGGTGGTGGCGTGTTCCGGTGGTCCGGACTCCAGCGCACTGGCCTTCCTCGTCGCCGAGGCCCGGAGCGACCTGCGCCTGACCCTCGTCCACATCGCCCACGGCCTCCGGGACACCGAGGTGGAGGAGGCTGAGCGGCGCCTGGTGTTCCGCCAGGCCGCATGGCTCGGGGCGGCGTGTCGCAGCGAAGCGGTCCAGGTCCCCGCGGGTGCCGGGGGACCCGAGGCCGCGGCCCGCGGCGTGCGCTACGCCGCCCTGCACGCGATCGCCGACACGGTGGGGGCGGTGGCGATCCTGCTGGGGCACACCGCCGACGACCAGGCGGAGACGGTCCTGTTGCGGGCGGCTCGGGGGACAGGGAACGACGGCCTGGCGGGGATGCGCCCGAGCCAGGGCCGGCTGCTGCGCCCGCTGCTCCGGCTGCGGCGCGCCGACGTGCACCGGTTCGTGGCGGGGGAGGGGATCCCCGTCGCCCACGACGCCTCCAACGACGATCCGGCGGTTCGTCGCAGCGTCGTGCGCCACCAGGTCCTGCCGGCCCTCGCGCAGGTCGCCCCCGATCCGGTGGGGGCGCTGACCCGGCTGGCAGCGCTCGCCCACGACGACGCTGACGCCCTGGAGGCCGCAGCACGGCCGGCCGTGCCGATGGCCACGCTGGGCCGGGTCACCGTCCTGCAACGTCCGGCGCTGCGCCGCGCCCACCCGGCCCTGGCCCGCCGCCGGGTGCGGGACGCCCTGGCGCCACACCTCGAGCAGCCCCCCTCCGCCGACACCGTGGCCCGTGTGCTCGCCTCGGAGCCGGGTAGCCGCTGCACGCTGCCGGGTGCGGTCCAGCTCGAGGTCACCCGGGCCGTGCTCGTGTTCGCGCCCGTCGACGCCCCCCTGCCGCCACCTCGCCGTCTGGCGCTGCCGGGGAGCACGCCGTGGCCGGAGCTGGACGCCGCGATCGAGGTGCGGACCGCCGACAGCGATCCCGACCACCGTGCTCACGAGGACCAGCTGCCCCTGGGGATCCCCGCGGTGTGGGCGCCGGTGCCGGTGCCCAGCGACCGCCTGCTGGTGCCGACCGGCGGACGTCGGGACCGGGTCCAGATCGCGTTGCCTGAGCTCGCCGGCGGCCTGGAGGCCCGCCCACCCCAGCCGGGCGACCGGATCCGCACGATCGCGGGCACCCGCCGGGTCGCCGCGGTGCTGCGGGACGCCCACCTGCCCCGCACGCTGCGAGCGCGCTGGCCCGTCGTGGTCGCCGGTGCGCGCGTGGTGTGGCTGCCGGGGTTCGCGGTGGACGGTGCTCTGGCCGCCGAGGGGCGCAGGGACCCGAGGATCGCCCTCGCGCTGGTGCGTGCCGCTCCCGACGGTCCCTAGCGCCGATCCGCCACCCCGGCCTCGGCAGCTCGCGTGGCCGCGCGGCCACTACGCTCGGCACCCCACCGCCGGTGCGGTGGCTCCGCGACTCCGCTGCGACGGGAACCGACACCATGTCCGACGCGTCCCCTTCCACCGCGCGTATCCCCGACGAGTACCTGCCGAACATCGACAAGGTCCTCATCCCCGCCGAGGACATCGCCGCGAAGCTCGACGAGCTGGCCGCGGAGATCGACCGGGACTACGCCGGTCGTGAGCTGCTCCTCGTCGGCGTGCTCAAGGGCGCGATCTTCGTGGTCTCCGACCTGCACCGACGGCTCGGTGTCCCGGCGGCCGTGGACTTCATGGCGGTGTCGTCCTACGGCTCGGCGACGACCTCCTCGGGGGTGGTCCGCATCCTGAAGGACCTGGACACGCAGATCGAGGGCCAGGACGTCCTGGTGGTCGAGGACATCGTCGACTCCGGCCTGACCCTGGACTACCTGCTGAAGAACCTGCGCTCCCGTAGACCTGCGTCGGTCGAGGTCCTGTCCCTGCTGACCAAGCCCTCCCGGCGTGAGGTCGATCTGCCGATCCGCTACGTCGGGTTCGAGGTTCCCGACGTCTTCGTGGTGGGCTACGGCCTGGACTTCGCCGAGCACTACCGGGGTCTGAGCGACATCGTCACCCTCAAGCCCGAGGCGTACGGGGGCTGACGCGGCGCAGGCCGCTGTTCCCGCGCAGGCCGCTGGCGCCGTCCACGCCGCTGACGCCGCTGGCCCCGCCGACCCGGGGTGCGCCCACCGTGCGTGCGCCCACGGGACCGGCCAGGGGAGCAGGCCCTACCCACTGGTAGCATCGAACCCTTGCCAAGGGTGCCTCCCCCGTGTCGTCGGGCCCTCGACGACCTCCCGCATCGGCCCCGAGAGGTGGTTCCGTGGCGAACGAGAAGCCAACGCAGCGACTGCTCCGCGGCCCTCTGCCGTGGGTCATCGCGCTGGTCGCGGCGATGTGGATCGGGTTCGGCGTGTTCGCGTCGGCCACCGCTCCCACCGAGCTGACCTGGAGCCAGTTCCAGGCGGCGGTCGAGGACGGGGAGCTCCAGAACCAGGACCTCACGGTCACCACGATCGGCAACCGCTCCGAGTCGATCGAGGGTGAGCGCCGAAGCGGCGGTTCCACCGTCGCGTTCACCACGGTGTACAACTCGGAGATCAACGGCGATCAGCTGCGCCGCTGGATCGACCAGGGGTTGATCGCCGACGTCCAGTTCGACGCCGAGCAGACCGGGGCACTGGTCCAGATCTTCGCGACGGTGATCCCCTTCGTGCTGATCCTCGGGATCTTCTTCCTGCTGATGCAGAACATGCAGGGTGGCGGCGGCCGGGTGATGCAGTTCGGGAAGTCCAAGGCCAAGCTGGTCTCCAAGGACGCACCGAAGGTCACCTTCTCCGACGTCGCGGGCGCGGAGTCCGCCGTCGAGGAGCTGCGGGAGATCAAGGAGTTCCTCGAGAACCCCCAGAAGTTCCAGGCCATGGGCGCCAAGATCCCGAAGGGCGTGCTGCTCTACGGGCCCCCCGGGACGGGCAAGACCCTCCTGGCCCGTGCCGTCGCCGGTGAGGCCGGGGTCCCCTTCTTCTCCATCTCCGGCTCGGACTTCGTGGAGATGTTCGTCGGCGTCGGTGCCTCCCGTGTGCGTGACCTGTTCGAGCAGGCCAAGGCCAACGCCCCGGCGATCATCTTCATGGACGAGATCGACGCCGTCGGTCGCCACCGCGGCGCCGGCATGGGCGGCGGCCACGACGAGCGCGAGCAGACGCTCAACCAGCTGCTGGTCGAGATGGACGGCTTCGACGTCCGCACGGCCGTCATCCTGATCGCCGCGACCAACCGCCCCGACATCCTCGACCCGGCCCTGCTGCGACCGGGCCGCTTCGACCGCCAGATCGTGGTCGACCGCCCCGACCTGATCGGTCGCGAGGCGATCCTGAAGGTCCACGCGCGCGGCAAGCCGATGGCCGAGGACGTCGACCTGTCCGTGCTCGCCCGGTCCACCCCCGGCTTCACGGGCGCGGATCTCGCCAACCTCGTCAACGAGGCCGCCCTTCTCGCCGCACGCTTCGGCAAGAAGGAGATCTCGATGGCCGAGCTGCAGGAGTCCATCGAGCGGGTGGTCGCGGGCCCGGAGCGCAAGACCCGCCTGATGAGCGAGCGGGAGAAGCGCACGGTCGCCTACCACGAGTCCGGCCACGCCATCGTCGGCCACGCGCTGCCCAACGCCGACCCCGTGCACAAGATCACGATCATCCCCCGCGGACAGGCGCTGGGCTTCACGATGCAGCTGCCGACCGAGGACAAGTACCTCGTCGCCCGCGCGGAGCTCATCGACCGCCTCGCGGTCATGCTGGGGGGACGGGTCGCCGAGGAGATCAAGATCGGCGACATCACCACGGGCGCGGGTGACGACATCCGCAAGGCCACCGCCACCGCGAAGGAGATGGTGACCCAGTACGGGATGAGCGACAAGCTCGGCCCGATCTCGCTGGGCCAGTCGGACTCGCAGCCCTTCCTGGGCAAGGAGTTCGGCCACCAGCCCGACTACTCCGGCCAGATCGCCTACCAGATCGACGAGGAGGTCCGGCACCTCCTCGACGAGGCGCACGACGAGGCGCTGGAGATCCTGGTGGAGAACGACCACGTGCTGGAGGCGCTGGCGAACAAGCTGCTGGAGGTCGAGACCGTGGACGGCGACCTGCTCGACGAGGTCTTCGACCCGATCGACAAGCGACCGAACCGCGCGCTCGAGGCACCCCACGCCGACGAGCCCGCGACGGTGCTGCGCAAGCTGCGCCGCCTGGACCCGACCGCCGCCGGGACCGGCAACGGCAGCGGCAACGGGCACGGCGACGGGCACGGGGACGGCCGCGCGGCCGAGGTGACGCGCAAGGGCGCGGCGCGTCCGTCCAGCGCTCACCCCCGGCGCGGCGACGGATAGCCTCGCTCGCGGGGGGCCACCCGAGAGGTCGACGAGCGTCGGCGTGCGGAGGCAGCGTGAGCGAGGATGTCGTATCGAGCCCCACGGGGGACGGGGCCGGTCGGTCGGCCGGGAGCTCTCCCGCCGCGGCCACGCCGGTCCGGGCGCCCTTCGACCACGACAAGATCGAGCGGGCCGTGCGGATGCTGCTCGAGGCGATCGGCGAGGATCCCGACCGCCCCGGCATCGCGGGCACTCCCGCCCGGGTCGCGCGTGAGTACGACGAGATCTTCGCGGGCCTTCGGTCCGACCCTTCCGAGGTCCTGTCCGTGGTCTTCGACGAGGCCCACGACGAGATCGTCATGATGCGCGACATCCCGTTCCACTCGATGTGCGAGCACCACCTGGTGCCCTTCGTCGGCTCCGCGCACCTGGCCTACCTGCCCAACCCCAACGGCCAGGTGACCGGGCTGTCGAAGCTGGCGCGCCTGGTCGACGTCTGCGCGAAGCGCCCGGGCCTCCAGGAGCGGATGACCACGATGATCGCCGACGCGATGGAGACGGCGCTCGAGCCCCGGGGGGTCATGGTCGTCCTCGAGGCGCGCCACCTGTGCATGGAGATGCGGGGCATCCGCAAGCCGGGCGCGGAGACCGTGACCTCGACGGTCCGCGGGATCTTCCGCGACGATCACCGGACCCGCACGGAGGCGCTGACGCTGCTCCGGGGCCGGGTGGGCGACCTCCGCTGACGCGCGGAGCCGCCCACCGTCGGCTCGTGGCCGTCGGACGAGGCCGCCGCCGCGATGCAACCCCGACGCATGGCGGTGTCGCGGCGCCCCGGACTCCATCACTGCTCTAGGCTCCGCGACACGGCGACCGAGAGGCCACGGTGGAGGACCAGGACCCGAGCCAGCCGATCGCTCGTGTCGAGGACGCGGGGCTGGTGCCGTCGGGAGGTCCGGCACGCCTCGCGCTGTCGCGCCTGCCGCGCGCCAGTGAGATCGCCGAGGCCGTGGCGTCGGCGCGCGGCGTCTCGACCTGGATCGAGGACCGCCTGGTGGTCACCGCGGTGCCCTCCAGGCTGGTGGACGCGGCCGGACGCGTCGGGGGCCGCGACCTCGCCGATCTGCTGGCCGGGGTGGTCGAGCCCGCCGTCGACGCCTGGCTCAGCGCGCCCCGCGACCTCGAGACCCCCGCCGGGACGCTGCCCACCTCGCAGCGACCGGTGGTGATGGGGGTGCTCAACGTCACGCCCGACTCGTTCTCGGACGGCGGGGACCACTTCGACCCCGAGCGGCACCCCGACGAGGCCGTCGCGGCGGGGCACGCCCTGCTCGAGGCCGGCGCGGACGTCGTCGACGTCGGCGGCGAGTCGTCGCGTCCCGGCGCGGACCCCGTCGGCGAGGAGGAGGAGTCGAACCGGGTGCTGCCGGTGATCCGGCGCCTGGTCGACGACGGGGCGATCGTGTCGATCGACACCACCAAGGCGCGCGTGGCCCGCGCCGCGGTCGAGGAGTCGGGGGCGGCCCTGGTCAACGACGTGTCCGCCGGGGCGCTCGACGGGATGCTGCTGTCGACGGTGGCCGAGCTGGACGTGCCCTACGTGCTCATGCACATGCGGGGCACGCCCCGCACGATGCAGCGCGACCCCCGGTACACCGACGTCGTCGGCGAGGTCTACGACTTCCTCGCCCACCAGCTCGCGCGCCTGGCGGAGGTCGGCATCGACCCGGAGCGGGTCGTGGTGGATCCCGGGATCGGCTTCGGCAAGACCGTCGGGCACAACCTGGAGCTGCTCCGGCGCGTGCGGGAGTTCACCTCGCTGGGGCGCCCCGTGCTGATCGGGGCCTCCCGCAAGTCGTTCCTCGGAAGTGTCACCGGGACCGAGGAGCCCGGTGCGCGGATGATCGAGTCGGTGACCGGTGCCGCCCTGGCCGTCGCCGGCGGCACGCGGCTGCTGCGGGTCCACGACGTCGCCGAGACCGTGCGGGCCGTGCAGATCGCGGACGCCGTCGCCAACGCCTGACGCGGGGCGAGCACCCCACGGGCGGTGTGCCGCGTCATCGGTCACCGCCCCGCCGGGCGCCGGTAGTAGCGTGGCGGCGACCCGCCGCACGCCGCCCGGGAGGCCGCCGTGGACCGCATCGCCCTCACCGGCATCGAGGTGTTCGGGCACCACGGCGCGCTCGCGCACGAGCGGGAG
>SLQK01000313.1 GCA_007131525.1 Nitriliruptoraceae bacterium
CCGGCGGTGCGGTGCTCGGCGAAGGCCAGCTCAGGGTGGCGGTGGAGGTCGCGGTACAGCTCGGCCAGGTCGGTCGTCTCGGGCATCGCCACCTCGCCTCCGTCCGTGCCGACCACCGGGCCCCGAGCGTCGCACGTCGTGGCCGCGGCTGGCGGGCTCTCCTCCGGGCACCATGCTGCCAGGGCCTGGTGGCGGCTGCACGCCCCGTCGCGGGGCCGGGGCAGCGCGGCGTCGCAGGGACGTGCGACCATCGCCATCGACCGGTACACCGGGCCGACCGGGGGACAACGTGAGCGACGCCAGTAGCGCGGCCGAGGGGTACCTGCGTGCCCTGGCCGGCGACCGGGCCGTGCTGCGTCGTGACCAGGCCGTCGCGATCGCCGCGTTGGTCGAGGACCGGGCGCGGGTCCTGGTGGTCCAGCGCACCGGGTGGGGCAAGTCGGCGGTGTACTTCGTGGCCACCCGGCTGCTGCGCGATCGTGGCGCCGGTCCGACCCTGATCGTGTCCCCGCTGCTCGCGCTCATGCGTGACCAGCTCGCCGCCGCCGCCCGCATGGGCCTGGCGGCGGCGACGATCAACTCCACCAACCCCGACGACTGGCGGTCGATCGAGGCGGCGACGCAGCGCGGCGAGGTGGACCTGCTGCTGATCTCCCCCGAGCGGCTGAACCACCCCCGGTTCCGTCGGGAGATCCTGGAGCGGTTGGTGGGGGAGATCGGGATGCTCGTGATCGACGAGGCCCACTGCATCTCCGACCACGGCCACGACTTCCGCCCCGACTACCGCCGGATCGGCGACGTGCTGGACCTCCTGGTCACCCGCCGCCTGGAGCCGGTCTCGGTCCTGGCCTGCACGGCGACCGCCACCGACCGGGTCGTCACCGACGTGGCCGAGCAGTTGCGGGACGTGACCCCGGCCGGTGGGGCCGGTCAGGCCACCATCGTGCTCCGCGGGGCGCTGGCCCGCGACACGCTCACGCTCCACGTCGTCCACCGCGACCGGCAGGACGAGCGGCTGGCGTTCCTGGCGGCCTACCTCCGGCAGCGGGCCCCGCAGGGCCGCTCGGGGATCATCTACACCCTCACCGTCGCCGACGCCGAGCGCACCGCCGACTTCCTCACCGGCGCCGGGTGCCACGTCGCCGCCTACACCTCCCGCCTCGACCCCGCCGCGCGGACCGCCATCGAGGACGCGCTCGGTGACAACGCCTACGACGCGGTCGTGGCCACGACCGCCCTGTCGATGGGCTACGACAAGCCCGACCTCGGCTTCGTCGTCCACCTCGGCGCACCATCGTCGCCGGTCGCCTACTACCAGGCCATCGGACGGGCCGGACGTGGTGGCCAGCCCACCGACGTGCTGTGCCTGCCGACGGCCCACGACGCCACCCTGTGGGATCACTTCGACGTCGCCGGGGTTCCCACCCAGCCTGAGGTGGCGGAGCTGCTGGCCGCCCTGGCCGCCGCCGACGAGCCCCTGTCGCTGCCGCGCCTGGAGACCCGGGTCAACATCCGTCGGACCCGCCTCGAGCTGCTGCTGAAGGTCCTGGACGTCGACGGCACCGTGGCGCGCGACGAGCGGGGCTACGCCGCCACCGGCACCCCCTACGTGCACGATCACCGCCGCTACGAGCGGTTGCTCGAGGGGCGTCGCGCCGAACGTGAGGTGATGCTGCGCTACCTCGACCCGATGGGCACCGACTGCCTCATGGAGGTGCTCACCCGTGCCCTGGACGACCCCGACGCCACGGCCTGCGGACGGTGCGGCCGATGCACCGGCGTCGGACCCGACGTCGAGGTGGACGACGAGCTGCGCCGCGCCGCCGAGGTGTTCGTCAGCAGCGTCGACCTTCCACTCAAGGCCCGTCGGCGCTGGCCGACCGGCCTCGACGCGCTCGGCCACCGGCGGCGTGGCAACATCGACCGCGCCGCGCAGCTCGCTGAGGGTCGGGCGCTGACGGGCACCGAGGCCTCGGGCCACACCGAGGCGGTGCAACGGCTGCTGCGGCAGGCGGCGTCGGGTGAGCGCCTCGACGAGGACGCGCTCGGCCAGGTCGTGGACGGGCTCACCCGGGTCCTGGCGCGGTGGCCGTGGCAGACCCGCCCCCGGGCGATCGTGACCATGCCCTCCCGCACCTACGGGTCGCTGACCCGGGTCGTCGCCGAACGCCTGGGCGAGCTCGGGCACCTGCCGGTCCACCACGACGTGCTCGCCGCCCGGCCGTCGCCGGCCCAGGCCGAGCAGGGGAACTCGGCGCACCAGGCCGCCGGGGCGCTGGCGGCGCTGGAGCTCGTCGGTGACCCGCCGGCCGGGCCCGTCCTCCTCCTCGACGCGCTGCGCCGCTCGGGGTGGACCCTGACCGTCGCCGGGGTGCTGCTCTCCGAGGCCGGCGCCGGTGAGGTCCTGCCGCTGGTCCTCCACGCGACGACGGCCGGCTGAGCCGCCGTACCACGACGGCGGTGCCGGTTGGCCCCGGTGGCCGGGTGGCTCCCTACGATGGCGGCCGACCAGCCGTCCGCGACCGACGAGGTGCCAAGCGCCATGTCCTCTCGGAAGCTGACCCTCGATCTCCACCCGGTGTTCAACCGGGGCGGCGCCATCGACCAGGCGCTGCGCGACGCGATGGACGAGGCCGAGGCCCGCAAGGCCAAGCAGCTGGAGATCATCACCGGCAAGGGCAGCGGCGCCCTGCGCAAGCGGGTGCTGCGCTTCCTCGACAGCAAGGAGATGCGGGACCGCTACCACCGCATCGACAAGGACCCCGGCAACCACGGCCGGGTGTTCGTGCACTTCCGGTTCCCCCGCGGCCAGTGAGGGCCGACGCTCCACCCGAGCGTCAGGTGGACAGCTCGTGGACCAGCGCGGCGAGCATCGCATCGCAGGCGTCGAGCTGCTCCACGGCGATCCACTCGTCGGGCTGGTGGGCCTGCTCGATCGACCCCGGCCCGCACACCACCGTGGACAGCCCTGCGGCCTGGAAGTGCCCACCGTCGGTGCCGAAGGGCACCGAACCGGCGGGTCCGCTCGCACCCGTCAGGCGCCGCACCAACGCCTCCGCGGCCCCGCCGGGTTCGGGTGCCAGGCCCCGCGCGATGGCGTCGTGGCGGAAGGTGATCTCGCCCTCGCCGGTGGTCGCCCGGAGCTCGGGGAGGACCACCTCGGCGGCGTAGCGCTCCACCTCGGCGACCAGCGCATCGGAGTCGTCGGCCGGGACGGGGCGGTACTCCCAGGTCAGCTCGGCGCGGCGCGGGACGATGTTGATGGCCTGCCCGGCGTGCAGGCTCGCGAGGTTGAAGGTGGTGTAGGGCGGGTCGAACGCCGGCGCGGCCGCCGCTTCGCGGTGGCGGGCGGCGAGGTCGGCGATGAAGGTCGCGATGCGGACCGCGGCCGTCAGCGCGTTCGCGGCGCGCTCCGGTTGGCTCGAGTGACCGTCGCGGCCCTCCACGATGGTCGTGAAGGACCGCACCCCCTTGTGGGCGGTGATCGGCTGCAGCAGGGTCGGTTCGCCCACGATGACGGCCTCGGGGCGGGGCTGGGTGCTCAGCAGCAGCTCCACGGCGCTGGGGGCGCCCACGGTGCCGACCTCCTCGTCGTAGGTCAGGACCAGCAGGACCGGGCGGGTGAGCGGGGCGACGGCGAGCGCGGGCAGCTGGGCGAGCACGCTGGCGAGGAAGCCCTTCATGTCGGTGGTGCCGCGACCGTGGAGCCGGTCGCCGCGGGCGGTCAGCGTGAAGGGATCACTGCTCCAGGGCTGGCCGTCGACGGGGACGCAGTCGGTGTGGGCCGCGAGCACGACCCCACCCTCGACGGCGGGCCCGATGCGGGCGACCAGGTTGGCCTTGGTGCCGGTGGGGTCCGGACCGCGGGTCGACGTCACGCCGTGCTGGGAGAGCAGGTCCTCCACGTAGGCGAGCACCGGCAGGTTGGAGGAGCGGCTCGTCGACTCGATGGCGACCAGCTCGGCGAGGTGGCCTCGGGTGCCGGTCACGACGGCTCCCGGCCCGGATCCGTCGCCTCCCCGGGGTCGGTGGCGTCGCGATACAGCTCGGCCAGTGCCACGTAGCCCGCCACGTTGCGGCGGGGGACCGGGGGGAGCTCCGCCTCACGGACCTTGGCGGGGACCCCGATCGCCAGGGTGCCGGCGGGCACCTGCTGGCCCTCCCGGACCACCGCACCGGCCCCGACCACCGCCCCGGCGCCGACGTGGGCACCGTTGAGGATGATGGCGCCCATGCCGATCAGGGCGTCGTCGTCGATCGTGCACCCGTGGAGGATCGCCCGGTGGCCGACGGTGACCCGGGCCCCGATCGTGGCCGGGACGCCCTCATCGGTGTGGATCACGGTCAGGTCCTGCAGGTTGGTGTCCCGCCCGACGGTGATGGTGCTGCGCTCCGAGCGCAGGACGCAGCCGAACCAGACCGACACCCCAGCGGCCAACCGGACCTGCCCGGCCACGGTCGCGCCAGGAGCGACGAAGGCGTCGGGGTGGATGTCGGGCGTGGCGCCGTCGACGGTCAGGATGTGTGCCACGGGCGGGCTCCTCGGTGGGACGGTGGGTCTCTCGGTTGAGTCTGCCAGGCTGCTGGTGCCTCCGGGTCCAGGGGGCGCTCGCGCGAGCTGGAGCGGTGTGCGAGGCTGCTGGCACCACCATGCCATCCCCCAGGGGGTCCTCGTGAGCGACGCTGCTGCCACCATCGCGCGGCTGCTCCGCCGGGCGGACGAGGTCCGCAAGGCAGCGCCGGCGCGCAGCGATCCGACCCGGGTGCGCGACCAGTTGGCGGCGACGCTCACCGATGCCCGCCGCCACCTCGACGAGGTGGAGGACGACGACCTGCGGCTCGAGCTCGCCGGGGCCATCGCCCGTCGCGTCGCCGACCTCGACGCCGTCGAGGTCGCGACCATGCTCGGTCCGAGCCCCGACGTGGCCGTCGCGCCGACGACCGTCGACGACCCCGCCCGCATCCCGCCCGGTCAGCACCTCACCGCCGGGTTCCCCGTCCTGCACGTCGAGCGGGCGCCCGACTGGACCCCGGAGGATGTCCGGGTGGTCGTCACCGGGCTGGTGGAGCGGCGTTCGGTCCTGGGCCTCGCTGAGCTGCAGGCCCTCGGATCCGTGTCCGTCACCCGTGACTTCCACTGCGTGACCACCTGGTCACGGTTGGACAACACCTGGACCGGGGTGCGCGTGCGGGACGTGCTGGCGGTCGCGGGGGTCCGTGAGCCGGCGACCCACGCGCTGGTCGCCGGCTACCCGGCCTACACCACCAACCTGCCCCTGGAGGAGTTGACCGCCGACGACGTCCTGCTGGCCTGGGCTCACGACGGTGCGCCCCTGGCCCGGGAGCATGGGGGGCCGCTCCGGCTGGTCGTGCCCCGCCTCTACGGCTGGAAGTCGGTGAAGTGGGTGACGGAGCTGCGGCTCCTCGACCGCGATGTCCGGGGGTACTGGGAGGAGCGTGGGTACCACGACCTCGGTGATCCCTGGCGCGAGCAACGCTTCCGCGGCGACTGACGGGGCCCGCACGTCGCTGTCGGCTGGCGGCCTCAGGCGCCGTCGCGGAGCGCGGCCAGCGCGACCTCGATCGCCGGACGACCACGCGAGCTCGTGCGGGTCAGCGCCACCACCGCCCGGGCGGCCGGGACCGGGAGCTCGCGCACGACGACCCGGTCCCGCAGGGCAGCGGTGACCGCGAGTCGCGGCAGGACGGCGATGCCCACCCCCTCAGCGACCAGGGCGGCGATCGTCGCCAGTCCCTCGAACTCCCAACGGGCCTTCGGGGTCACCTCCGCGTCGGCCAGCACCCGGTCGAAGGCGGTGCGTGAGGGCTCCCCGATGGGGGCGCAGATCCAGGGCCCCGCGGCCAGCGAGCGCAGCTCGGTCGGGTCCGGCCCACCGGCGGCCGGGTGGTCGCGGGGGAGGACCAGCACCAGCGGATCGTGTTGGAGCACCTCGGCGTCCAACCGGTCGTGGGTGGTCGGCGGCGTCGCCGCGTGGTCGTCGACGACGGCGATGTCAACGTCGCGGCTGCGGAGCCGGCTGAGCGCCTCGGCCGGCGCCGCCTGGCGGACCACCACCTGGAGCTCGCGCTCCCGGCTCATCAGGGCGGCCAGCGCGGGGGCGAGGGCCACCGCGATCGAGGGCACCGCCGCGATGCGCACGGGACCGGCCGGACTCCCGGTGTGCGCCGCGAGGTCGACCTCGGCGGCCTCGACCGCCTCCAGCACCACCGCGGCGTGGGCAGCGAGGCGCTGCCCCAACACGGTCAGCTCCGCGCTGCGCGCCGTGCGATCCAGCAACGCACCCCCGGCCTCCCGCTCGAGCGTGGCCAGCTGCTGCGACACCGCCGATGCCGAGTACCCGAGGGCGGCTGCGGTCGCGGCGATGCTGCCCTGTTGCGCGAAGTGGTGGAGCAGTTGGAGCCGGTGCAGATCGAGCATCGTCTCTCCTTACGCTAAGGGTCACCATATCGCGCTTGCGCTGATGCTCGCGAGGGCGCACGGTGCCACCGGTCCGCCGCGACCCACCGTCCCGCGATCTGGAGCACCGACCGTGGCCGTCTCCGCCACCCTCGCCGTCAACGAAGCCGTCGAGCGCGCCCGACGCGATGGCCGCACGATCCTGCCGCTGGGGTTCGGGGAGGCGGGCCTGCCCGTGCACCCGGCCCTGCGGGAGCGCCTGGCGGGCGCCGCCGGCGCCAACGGCTACGGGCCCGTGGCCGGATCGCCGCAGCTGCTCGAGGCTGCGGCGGGGTACTGGACCCGACGCCGCCTGCCCACCACCGCCGCCCAGGTCGTGGCGGGACCGGGCAGCAAGCCGCTGCTCTACGCGCTGCTCCAGGCGATCGGTGGCGATGTGGCGCTGCCGAGACCCAGCTGGGTGAGCTACGCCGCCCAGGCGGCACTGCTGGCGCAGCGAGCCCACCTGATCGACACCGCGCCCGGCCGGGGCGGCGTGCCGGATCCCGCCGGCCTGGCCGCCGCCGCCCACCGGGCCCGCGAGCGGGGTCACCCGCTGCGCAGCGTCCTGCTCACCCTCCCCGACAACCCGACCGGCACGCTGGCCGATCGGGACCGGGTGGCGGCGGTGTGTGCCGTCGCCCGGGAGCACGACCTCGTCATCATCTCCGACGAGATCTACCGCGACCTGGTCCACGATCCCACCCAGGGCTACCTCAGCCCCGCGGAGCTCGCGCCGGACCGGACCGTCATCACCACCGGTATCTCCAAGAGCCTCGCGCTGGGCGGGTGGCGGCTCGGCGTGACCCGGCTCCCGGCGAGCGAGCTGGGGGAGCGGCTGGCCGAGCGGCTGCTGCACATCGCCAGCGAGGTGTGGTCCGCGCCGGCCAACCCGGTGCAGCAGGTGGCGGCCTGGGCCTACACCGAGCCGCAGGTCCTCGTCGACCACCTCGATGCCAGCCGACGCCTGCACGCCACGGTCGCTCGGGCGGTCGCCGAGGTGTTCGTGGCCGCCGGCGCCACCCTGGCCCAGCCGCAGGGCGGCTTCTACCTCTACCCGGACCTGTCCTCGCACCGCGAGCGTCTGGCGCATCGCTGGGGGATCACCGACAGCCCGAGCCTCGCCCGTGTGCTGATCGATCACCTCGACGTGGCCACCCTGCCCGGGTCGGCCTTCGGGGACGACCCGGAGGCGCTGCGGCTCCGGGTCGCCACCAGCCTGCTCTACGGACCCGACGATCTGCGGCGCCAGACCGCCCTGGTCGACGACGACCCGGTGGCCCTGCCCTGGATCCGGGACGGTCTCGGTCAGCTCGCCACCGCGCTCACGCGGTTGACCGGCTAGCTAGCCACGCCGCCGCGGCGACCTCAGGCCGAGCTCGGCCCGGGGCCCAGCCGCCAGTTGGGCCGGCCGGTCGCGTCGAGTCCGGTGAACCGGACGGTCACCTTGGAGCCGACCTGCCACGGACCCGAGGTGGTGGTCAACCCGTGGTCGTCCACGGTCAGGCTGCCGCGCTGCTTCGCCGGGAGGTCCAGGGCGCGCTCGGCGGTGACGAAGCCGGTCACGCCGAGGCGCGGGAGCCGCACCTTCAGCCCGTTGGACGTCAACCCCGTGATGGTGGCCGGCTCGGGCTCGTCGAGGAAGCCGCGGTCGAACAGCCGGGCCCACAGGTCCCCACGCTCGCGGGCCTGCAGGAAGCTCATCGCCCCGGCGCGGGCGTCGAGCCAGCCGGCCAGGGGACCGA
>SLQK01000155.1 GCA_007131525.1 Nitriliruptoraceae bacterium
CTCCCGGCCGACCATGAACCCGGCGATGTTCTGCAGGAACAGCAGGGGGATGCGGCGCTGGTCGCAGAGCTGGATGAAGTGGGCTCCCTTGAGCGCCGACTCCCGGAACAGGATCCCGTCGTTGGCGACGATGCCGACGGGGATGCCGTGGATGTGGGCGAACCCGGTCACCAGCGTCTCGCCGTACAGCGGCTTGAACTCATGGAAGCGCGAGCCGTCCACGATGCGGGCGATGACCTCGCGCACGGGGTAGGGCTGGCGCACGTCGCTGGGCACGATGCCGTACAGCTCGTCGGGGTCGTAGGCCGGCGGTTCGGGCGGGCGGAGCTCGAGCTCCAGTGGCCCCGTGCCGTCGAGGGCGGCGTCGATGGACGCGGTCCTGCCCGGCAGCGTCGCGACGGCGTCGCGGGCCAGCGCCAGCGCGTGGGCGTCGTCGACGGCGAGGTGGTCGACCACCCCCGAGGTGCGGGCGTGCAGCTCCCCGCCGCCGAGCTCCTCGGCGGTGACCTGCTCACCCGTGGCGGCCTTGACCAGCGGTGGTCCACCGAGGAAGATCGTGCCCTGCTCCCGGACGATGATGGTCTCGTCGCTCATCGCCGGCACGTAGGCCCCGCCCGCCGTGCAGGAGCCGAGCACCACCGCGATCTGACCGCAGCCCAGCGCCGACAGCTGCGCCTGGTTGCGGAAGATGCGACCGAAGTGCTCCCGGTCGGGGAACACCTCGTCCTGCAGCGGCAGGAACGCCCCACCGGAGTCGACGAGGTAGACGCACGGCAGGCGGTTGTCCCGTGCGACCTCCTGGGCGCGGAGGTGCTTCTTGACCGTGAGCGGGAAGTAGGTCCCGCCCTTGACGGTGGCGTCGTTGGCGACCACCACCACCTGGCGGCCCGCCACCCGGCCCACGCCGGTGATCAGGCCCGCGCCCGGCGCCGCGTCGTCGTACAGGCCGTGGGCCGCCAGCGGAGAGAGCTCGAGGAAGGGGCTCCCCGGGTCGAGGAGTGCCTCGACCCGTTCCCGGGGTAGCAGCTTCCCGCGGGCGGTGTGGCGTCGCCGCGCCTCCTCGGGTCCACCGAGGGCGGCCCGGGCGTGCTGCTCGCGCAGATCGTCCCGCAGCGCGAGATGGTGGGCCCGGTTGGCCACGAAGGCGGCGCTGGCGGGGTCGACGGTGCTCGGCAGGATCGGCATGGGGGCGATGCTAGGCCGGGTGGACCCGACAACCGCCCTCCCGGCCTCAACCCGCCAGGCGCGAGCGCACCAGCGCCGAGACCCGGGCGCCGTCAGCCCGACCGGCCACCCTGGCCATCACCGGCTTCATGACCTGTCCCATCGCCTGGGGGCCCTCGGCGCCGAGCTCGGCGACCACCTCGTCGATGATGGCGCTCAGCTCGTCGTCGTCGAGCTGGGCCGGCAGGTACGCCGCGTACAGCTCCGCCTCCGCCAGCTCCGAGGCCGCCGACTCGGCGCGGCCGCCGGCCTCGAAGGAGCTGGCCGCCTCCTTCCGGCGCTTGACCTCGGTGGTCAGGACCTGCTGGACGACCGTGTCGTCCAGGCGGCCCTGGGGTCCGAGGCCGTCGGCGACCGCCCGGTTCTTCAGCGCTGCCACCACCATCCTGAGCGCCGAGGTGCGCGCCCGGTCCCGGGCCTTCATGGCCGCGCGGAGATCGTCCTCGATCCGGTCGTGCAGGCTCACGGTGTCCCTCGTGTCGGTCCCGGCAGCCTACTGGAGGGGTCGGGGCCCCACTGGCGAAGCCCGCCCCGCGGCTCTTCAGCGGGACGGGCTTCGCGGTCGGACCCGCGAGCGTCGGGGCTCACGTGGTCGTCAGGATCACTTGGTGGCGTCCTCGGCGGCCTCAGCAGCGGCCTCAGCCGTCTTCTTCGCCGAGGTGCCAGCGGCCTTCACCCGGCTCTTGGCGGCCTTGGCCTGGTCCTCGGTGGCCTCCACGGTCTCTTCGGCAGCGCCCTTGGCGGCGGTGACGGTGCCCTTGGCCTTCGCGGTCGTCTCCTCGACGCCCTTGCGGGCCGTGGTGACGGTGCCCTTGGCGCGTGCCACCGTCTCGTCGACGGCCTTGTGGGCGGTGGTCGCCGTCGCCTTGGCCTGGGTGGTCACGGCCTCGGCCTGCTTGGTCGCGGTCTCGACCGCGACGTCGGCGGTCTTGGTGACCGAGGTGAACGCACCGCGCAGCTGGCTCCGGGCGGTGTCAGCCTGGTCGAGGAGCTTGCCGACCCGCTCGTCCTTGCGGACGTCGTCAGCGAGCTTGCGGCCCTCCTTGGCCTTGGCGTCGAACCGCTTCTCGAAGGTCTCGAGGTAGCGCTCCGCCTCCTTGGTCAGGCGCTCACGGAGCTCACTGATCGTCTCCTCGAGCCGCTCGGGGACCTCACGGACACCCTTGAGCTTCTCGGGTGTCTCGCCGGCCTCGGTCCGCAGGTGCTCGATGCGGTCCGGCAGGCCCTTGGCCAGCTCGACGACGTCGCCGACCAGGCCGGCGGTCGCGTAGCCCGCGTCCTCGAGGATGGTCTTCAGCTCACGCTCGGTCAGCCGGGGGGCCGGTGCCGTCGCAGCCTTCTTCGGGGCGGCCTTCTTGGCGGTGGTCTTCCTCGCGGCCGTCTTCTTGGTCGCGCGAGGAGCGGTCTTCTTGGCGGCGGTCTTCTTCGTGGTCTTCTTCGCCGTGGTGGTCGCGGCCATGGTGGCCTCCTGGGTGTCGTTCGATGGTGTGGGTCCGTCGTGGCGTCCGGGGAGGGGACAGCGCGGGAGCCGGGTCGGACCGCCATCTGGGCGCACCCACCGTGGGCACTGTCCCCTCGCCGGACGCCACTCCCGGCTGGACTGCTAACGATAGTACGCGACAGGTGCTAACCGTTGCAAGCACGGGGCGGTGAACGAACGGCCGTGACCGCCTGCAGTCGGCTCTGGTCCGGGACGCCTGGCGCAATTGCGTGCTGGAGCGAGCACCCGTGCGCGCTCGCGCTCAGGCCTCCAGGGCAGCCGCGTGGACCGCCAGTTCCGCGTCCAGCACCTGCTGGACCGGTCCGAGGCGGAGATCGAAGGCCCGGGCGGCCCGTCGGAGCACCGTGTCCCACCAGGCCGGTGCGACCTCGCGGAGCTCCCCGGCGACCAGCAGGTCGACGACCGATCCCAGCGGTCGCTGCTCACTGGCGGCCCCGACGATGCGGTAGCCGCGGTCCCGTGCCGAGCCCGTGTCCGGCGGGAGCAGATCGGGGTGGCCGAGCGTGACGGTCACCTCGGCCCCGTCGGGGACGGCCGGCAGGTCCATCGCCCAGCCCGGCCCGGCGACCGGCAACCGCAGCAGGATCGCGTCAGCCGGCAGCGATCGGGACCTGATGAGCACGCGCACCTCGTGAGGGGGACGGGCGGGGAGGTGCATCCTCGCAGTCGGCAGGTCCTGAGTCACGCACCCTCGTCCGTGGTCGTAGGCTCCCGTGGCGCGGAGCCGGGCACGGTGGTCCCGGACGACGGACGGTGGTGAGACTGACGGTGGTGCTCCAGATCGCGGTGCTGGGGGCCGGTGGCACCGTCGGGCGCCGTATCGGCAGCCTGCTCGACACTCGCGGGGTCGCCTGGCGACGGATCGACGCGGCTGCCGCCGGTGGCGACCTCGGGGCGGCCCGGGTGGTGATCGCCGCGGCGGGCGGAGATGTGGCGGGCACCCGTCAGGCGATCGCGACGGCGCTCGAGGCCGGCATCGACGTGGTGGACGTGGATCGCGAGCCCGGCCACCTGCGATGGACGCACGCGCTGGCGACCGACCTGGGTCGTGGCAGCGGGGCCCGGCTCGTCGGTGGCGCCGGGCTGCGTTGGGCCGTCGGTGACCTACTGGCAGGGGTCGCCGCCGAGCAGGTCACCGCACCGGAGGCGGTCCACGTCGCCTACACCGCTGGTGGCGGTGGTGCGCGGCGGACGCCTGGTGAGCGTCGCGCGGCGCTCGCGGCGCTGGGGCAGGAGGGTGTCGCGCTGGAGGACGGACGGCCGGTCCCGGAGCCACCCGGCGGGCGGCGGCGTCTGGCGTGGTTCCCGCGTCCCGTCGGGCCGGCGCACGCCGCGGCGGTGCCGGGGGGCGAGGCGGTCACCGTGCCGCGGCACCTCCCCGGTGTGCGGACGGTCCACAGCTACGAAGCCATGGCCGGGTGGCGAGCGGAACTGCTCCAGGCACGGGGCAACCTCGCCCGGACCGGCCTGGGCCGCCGCTGGTTGGCTCGGCGCCTCGCTGAGGAGCGACGCTCTGCCCGTCCCGACGAGCTGGCCGAGCAGCGTTGGGGCTGCGTCGCCGAGGTGACGGGTGGTCGCACGCTCGGGCGTGCCTGGGCCTACGGGCACGACCCCGTGCAGGTCACGGCTCGCCTGGCCGTGGCCATCGCCCTGCGGCTGGCGGTCAGCACGGCCGGCGTCGGTGAGGGTGGGCCGCTGGCGCCCAGTGAGCTCGTCCGACCCGGGCTGCTGCTGGACGAGCTGGCCGACGACGGCGCGTGGCGGTGGTCACGTTCACACACCATCCTCGAGGACCGCTGAGCTGCGGCGGGTGTCCTCGACTACGGTCGGACCTACGGCGTCACATCGCCCGGGGGCGGCGCCGAGCACCCCTCCCAGGAGGATCCCGTGGCAGACCACCGGACACCGACCGGACCGGACGGCGTTCCCACGCCCGGCGACCGGGCGACCGACGAGCTCGAGGAGGTTCCCATGGCGGGTACATCGCAGGCAGCCGCAGATCGTCTCGACGAGGCGCGCGCGCAGCTCGGCGAGCGCGTGGAGGAGGCCAGGGAGGTGCTCGCAGCGCGCGCCAGGACGGGGAGCGCCGAGCTGGCCGGCTGGGCCAAGGAGACCGGCTCGGAGCTCGCCGAGCGAGCCGGCCCGGTGATCGCGGAGCGGACCGAGCACGTCAGGGAGGATCTGGCACGTCGCTGGCACGACCTCGAGGAGGAGCTGCCCATGGACATGGAGACCGTCGGCCCCCAGCTCGAGCGGGGCCTGTGGCAGGTGATCCGAGCCGCGCTCGGCGTGCTCCTGCTCCTCCCCAAGCTGCTGGTGCGTGGGCTCGGGAGCCTGGGCAGCCTCGCCGACGACGTCAGCGAGCGCGGGTTGGTGGCGGGGGAGCGGGTCCGGGAGGTCGCGGCCGCGGTCCCGCCCTCGAAGCGGGAGCGGCGTCGTCGGTGCCTGCGCACCGCGGCCTGGACCGGTGCCGGCTTCGGGGTCGGGTTGGCCGTCGGGTGGTTCCTCGGACGTCGCCAGGAGGACATGGTGACCTACGAGCCAGCGGATCTCTCCGCCCACCTCGATGCTGCGCCCGTGCCGCCCGGCCCGGTCGCGGCACCCCTGGAGCCGACCGAGGAGCCGCCCGCGGTGGTCCATGAGGGGGAGGGGCCCGGCGACGGCGACGAGCCGGGTGAGGTCGAGGCGGCGACCGAGGACGAGGAGCCGCGGTGACCGACGAGCTGCTCGGCGACGAGCAGCTCACCGGTCAGGTCATCGGCACCTACGTCTCCGACCCGGCGACCGGGTTCGGGGTGATCGAGCTGGAGCTCGACACCGGCGACGGTGCGCGGTGCGTCGGTCCCCTCGCGAGCCTGGTCGAGGGGGACACCGTTCGGGTCGTCGGCAGGTGGACCAGCCATCCACGTCACGGCCCGACCTTCGACGCCCTGCTGTACGAGCACCTCGTCCCGAGCACCGTGGAAGGACTGGCCAGCTTCCTGGCGAGCGAGCGGTTCAGGGCGGTCCCCGAGCACGTCCGCGCCCGGGTGCTGACCACCTTCGGAGCGGGCACCGCACGGGTGCTCGACCACCAACCCGAGCGCCTGACCGAGGAGGCCGGCCTCGACACCGCCCACGCGGCCGAGCTGCTGAGGGCCTGGGCTGGTGGACGGGCACTGGCGGACCTGGTCCGCCTCGTCGCGCCCGTCCGCTGGCCCCGCGACGTCGTCACCAGCGTGCATGCCCGCTTCGGGCCCGAGGTGGTCGCCCTCGCCCGCCAGGAGCCCTACGCGCTGCTGGAGGCCGAGCGGGCCCGGTTCGCCCACGTCGACGCGCTCGCTCGCCACCTCGGCGTCGACGCCGCCGACCCCGCCCGGTTGGCGGCTGGAGCCCGAGCCGCCGTGGACGCCGCCCGGCAGCGGGATGGCCACGAGCACCTCCCGCGCCACCTCGCCGTCGACGCGGCCGCGCAGCTGCTCGGGGTCGACCGCATCCTGGCCGCCGACGGCCTCGAGCGGGCGCTCGCCGCGGGCGCGCTGGTGCGCGAGGACCTCGCGGGTGAGGAGGTGGTCACCACCCCGGCGGCCCGGCGCAGCGAGCTGGGGCTGGCCACCGATCTGCTCCGCGTGGCCGGCGCCCGTCCCACCCGGCTGGCCCACCTGGCTGACGGGGTGGCGCCCTCCGAGGAGCTGACCGCCGGCCAGCGAGCCGCCGTCCTGGCGGCGTTCCGCTCCCCGGTGTCGGTGCTGACCGGGGGTCCGGGGACTGGCAAGACCCGCACGGTCGAGGAGATCGTGCGACACGCCGAGGCTGGTGACCGGACCGTGGCCCTGTGCGCGCCGACGGGCCGTGCCGCCAAGCGGCTCGAGGAGCTGGTCGGGCGGCCGGCGACGACCGTGCACCGCCTGCTTGAGGCTCGGCCCGACGGTGAGGGCGGGTTCGTGTTCCGGTACGGGCGAGATGAGCAGGTGCCCTTCGACCTGGTGATCGTCGACGAGGTGTCGATGTGCGACACCTGGCTCGCCGCCCGGCTGGTCGCCGCCGTCGAGGACGGCGCCCATCTGGTGCTGGTCGGTGACCCCGATCAGCTGCCCTCGGTGGGGCCAGGCGATGTGCTCCGCGACATCGTCGCGGCCGGGGTGGTGGAGGTGACCGCCCTGACCGAGATCCACCGCCAGGCGGCTGGCAGCCGGATCGTCGCCCTGGCGCGGGAGGTCCTGGCCGGCGACGTCGGCCCGCTCGCCGCGGTGGACGGCGACGTGTTCCTCGCCGAGGAGGGTGATCGGCGGCGGGTCGTGCCGCGCGTCGTCCAGGCCGTCGCCGAGCGGGTCCCCGCCCATCTCGGCGTCGACCCCGGCGACGTGCAGGTGCTCGCCCCGGTCTACCGCGGGCCGGCCGGTGTCGACGCCCTGAACGCAGGCCTCAAGGCGGCGTTGAACCCCGGTGCCGGGCGGCCGGAGGTCGCCGGGTTCCAGGTCGGGGACCGGGTGCTGCAGACCCGCAACGATCCCGTGCTCGACGTCGCCAACGGCGACGTCGGGAGCGTGGTGGACCTGGACCGTCGTCGCGGTGAGCTGCGGGTGGCCTTCCCCCGGGGCGAGGTCACCGTCGACCGCCGGGCGGCGGCGAACCTCACCGCCGCCTGGGCGGTCACCGTGCACAAGTCCCAGGGTGGGGAGTGGCCCGTGGTCATCCTGGTCGTCGATCGCTCACACCGCGGCATGCTGTGGCGGAACCTGGTCTACACCGGCATCACCCGGGCGCGCCGGGCGCTGATCGTGGTCGGCCAGGTGGCGGCGCTCCGGGGAGCCGCCCGGCAGGACCGGCCCCGCGATCGCCGGACCGGCCTGGCGCACCGGCTCAGGGCGCTCGCCGCGAGCGCCGACCGGATCTCCGGCGCCCCTCAGTCAGGGTGAGCTGGCGGATCGTCGGTGCGTCGGAGCATCGGCGCGTCGGCGGTGTCGGGCCGGCTCGCGTCGGGCAGGATCGCCGCGTCGGGGACCAGTGCCCAGGCGTGGCCGAAGCGGCCCATGTAGGCGAACAGGCCCCCGCCGTCGTTCTGCACCACCTGGCCGTTCAACCACCGGGCCTCGGGCAGGCACACCAGCGCGACGGCCTCCGAGGCATCCGCAGGGGTCGCGGCGGTGCGCAACGGATGGGTCAGCTCCTCCGCCGCCGTGAGCTTGTCGTGGTAGGGGCCGGCCATGAGCCGGATCGACTCGGTGTCGATGTAGCCGGGGAGCACACCCACCGCCGTCACCCCCAGGGGTGCGAGCTCGCAGGCCAGGTAGCGCACCAAGGTCTCGAGGGAGGACTTCGCGGCCGCCAGCAGCCCGTGCCCCGGGATGTAGCCGACGGTGTCGGCCCCGCTGATCGCCACGATGCGACCCCCCCGGGGCTGCAGCAGCGGGAAGGCGAGCTGGACGGTGAGGAGGAAGTGTCGGACGGTGATGGCGAAGGTCTTGTCGATCTGGTGC
>SLQK01000045.1 GCA_007131525.1 Nitriliruptoraceae bacterium
ACACCACCCGCCAGCACCGCGTCCGCCGCGCCGGCCCGCAGCAGATCCCGGCCGAGGTGGATGGCCGAGGCGCCGGCCGCGCAGGCGGTGTTGACGGTCATGTTCGGTCCACGCGCCCCCGACCGGATCGCGATCGTGCCGGCGGCGGTGTTGGAGAGCATCTTGGGTACGAACATCGGGCTGACCCGCCCCGGACCCTTGTCGAGGTAGCGCGGGTACTCCTCCGCCCAGGTCTCGGCGCCACCGATACCGGAGCCGATCATGACCCCGGTGCGATCCGCGTCGACGGTGGTGATCCGCTCCTCGCCGTCCTCGGACAGGCCCGCGTGCGCGATGGCCTCACGGGCCGCGATCAGGGCGAGGTGGGTGAACCGGTCGAGCCGGCGCGCGGCGCCGCGCCCGAGCTCCGCGTCGGGGTCGAACGCCGGGACCCGGCAGCTGATCTGGACGGGGGTGCCCATCGCCGCCAGCTGCTCGTCCTGCGCCGCCGCCGTGCGGCCGGACAGCACCCCCGCCCAGGCCTCGTCCAACCCTCGGCCCGAGGGGCTGAAGATCCCGACTCCGGTGACGACGACGTCGGTCACGCCTGCTTCTCCTTGACCTTGTCGATCGCGTCCTGGACGGTACGCACGTCCTCGAGCTCCTCGTCCTCGAGCTTGACACCGGTCCGCTCCTCGAGCACCAGCGTGAGCTCGACGACGTCGAGCGAGTCCAGGCCGAGGGCTTCGAAGGTCGCCTCGGCGGTGATCTCGTCCTCGGGGACGCCGAACTCCTCGGTGAGGACCTCGGTGAAGGTGGCGAGTAGCTCCTGGCTCACGATGGTGCTCCTGTGTGTGGACGGCCGGCTCCGGGCCGGTCGGGTCGGACTGGTGAGGGGTGGTGCAGGTCGGTCGGTACAGGTCGGGTGGTGCAGGTCGGTCGGGCGGTGCAGGTCGAGGTGGCGGGGCGCGACGCCGCGGGTGGTCACATCCCGGCGCCGCCGTCAACGGGCAGGACCGCGCCCGTGATCGAGGCGGCCAGCGGCGAGGCGAGGAAGGCGATGGCCGCGGCCACCTCGTCGGCCTCGACGGGGCGGTTGGTTGGGGCCATGGTGGTGAGCGCTTCCCGGGCGGCGTCGTCGAGCTCGTCGGTCATGGCCGTGGCCACGAAGCCGGGGGCGACGACGTTCACGGTGATGCCCTTGCGTGCCACCTCGCGGGCCAGCGACTTGGAGAAGCCGATCAGGCCCGCCTTGGAGGCGGCGTAGGCGGTCTGCCCGACGTTGCCTCGGAGCCCGACGACCGAGGCGACCGAGATGATGCGCCCGGCCCGGGCCCTGAGCATCGGCCGCACCGCCGCCTTGGACAGCAGGAACGCGCCCCGCAGGTTGACCTCGATCGTGCGGTCGAAACGCGCCGGGTCGAGGCGGAGCAGCAGGTCGTCGTCGGCGACGCCGGCGTTGTTGACCACCACGGCCAGGGTCCCGATCTCCGTGGCGCGGGCCACGGCGGCGGCGACGCTGTCCTCGTCGGTGACGTCGAGGTGGCAGGCCTCCCCGTCGCCGTCCAGGGAGGTCACGACCGCCTCGGCCGCCGCGGCGTTGCCGCCGTAGCCGACCAGGACGTGGTGGCCGGCGGCGGCCAGCGCCCGGCAGGTGGCGGCCCCGATGCCGCCGCTCCCACCACTGACGATCGCGACGGTGGTGGCCATCAGCGGTCCTTCCAGGTCAGCAGGCAGGCCCCCCAGGTCAGGCCGGCACCGAAGGCCGCGAGCAGGACGGTTGCGCCGTCGCGGAGCTTGCCCTGGGCGCGGGCGTCCGCCAGGGCCAGCGGGATCGACGCCGCCGAGGTGTTGCCGTGCCGATCGACCGAGATGTGGCTCAGCTCGGTGGGGAGTCCGAGCCGGGCGGCGACGGCGTCGAGGATCCGCACGTTGGCCTGGTGGCCCACCAGCAGGTCGACGTCAGCCACCTCGAGGCCCGCCTGTGCGAGCACCTCACGGGCCGAGTCGGCCATCCGCACGACCGCGTTGCGGTAGACGTCACCGCCCCGCATCGACAGGTAGTGGCTGCGGTCGGCCAGCACCTCGGCGTCGAAGGGTCGACGGGTGCCACCCGAAGGCGTCCACAGCATGGAGGCACCCTCGCCGTCGGCCCCGAGGGAGAACGGCCCGAGCCGGGCGTCGTCGTCGGGGACGAGTACGACGGCACCGGCACCGTCACCGAACAGCACGGCGGTGCTGCGGTCCTCCGGGTCGGCGATGCGCGTCAGCGTCTCCGCCCCGATGACCAGCACGGCACCGTCACCGGTGGCGACCATTCCCGACGCGACGCGCAGCGCGTAGACGAAGCCGCTGCAGGCGGCGTTGAGGTCGAAGGCCGGCGCCGTGACCCCCAGCGCCGAGGCCACCAGGGGGGCGGTCGCCGCGACCTGATGGTCGGGGCTCGTGGTCGCCACGATCACCGCGGCGAGGTCGGTGGCCGCGAGCCCGGCGTCACGCAGCGCGTCCCGCGCCGCCGCGGTCGCCAGATCCGAGGTCGCCTCCTCGGGGGCGGCAACGTGCCGCTCACGGATGCCGGTCCGGGTCCGGATCCACTCGTCGGAGGTGTCGAGGACCTCTGCCAGGTCGTCGTTGGTGACCACCCGGTCGGGGAGGCGCGCACCCAGTCCCGCGATCGCCACGGGCCAGCCGCCCGTGGGTGTCGTGGCTGCGGTCACAGGTGCTCCTCGGGGTGGTGGGCAGGGTGATGGGGGGTCGAGGCGGTGGTGGGGCTGGCAGGGCCGGGCAGGCCCGAGCAGGGGTGGGACGGGTCTAGCAGCCGGAGCGGCCAGATGCGCCGATCAGCGACCAGCGGCGGCGTGCTGGGCGAGGGCGGCGGCGACCACACCGAGGTCGTCGGGTGCCGCGACGCTGTGCACCGTGACCTCGGGGACGGTCCGCCTGGCCAGCCCGGCGAGCACACCGCCGGGGCCGACCTCGACGAGGTCGGTGACGCCGAGCTCGGCGAGACGCAGCTGCACCTCGCGCCAGCGCACGGGGGCGAGGATGCCGGCGACCAGCGCCTGGGCCAGCGGAGCTGCCCGGTCGATCTCCCGCGCGGTGGACCCGCTGACCAGCGGGATGAGCGGGTCGGCCACGGCTGCGTCGTCCAGCACGGCACGGACCGGCTCGACCGCCGGCGCCATCGCCGGCGAGTGGAAGGCGCCCTCGACGCCCAACGGCAGGGCCCGGCCGCCGGCCTCGCGGGCACGGTCACGGATCGCCGACACGGCGTCGGGGTCGCCGGCGACGACGATCTGTCCGGGCGCGTTGTCGTTGGCGATCACCAGGCCGTCGATGGCGTCGACGAGCACCTCGACCGCATCCGGGCTGAGCTTGAGGACCGCCGCCATCGTGCCGGGCCGCTGCTGACAGGCCGCACCCATCGCCTGACCGCGGGCGCCGACGATCCGGGTGCCGGTGGCGACGTCCAGTGCGCCGGCGGCCACGGCGGCGGAGTACTCACCCAGCGAGTGCCCGGCCACGACGTCGGGCCGCACACCGGCGTCGACCAGCGCGCGCCAAGCGACCAGCGATGCGGCCATGATCGCCGGCTGCGCGTCGGCAGTGCGGTCCCCGGCGCTCGGGTCCTGGCTCAGCTCCACGACGTCCCGGCCGAGCGCCGCGGAGATCTCCTCGACGATGCCGACGGCCGGGTGCTCGGACCAGGACGCCAGCGCGCCGGCACGGTGGGAGCCCTGACCGGGGAACACGAACGCGATGGACATGGGGCCTCCGATGGGCAGCACGACGAGGAGGGTGCTGCAGTGTCGCATCCACGCGTGCGGTCGTCGCGATGCGGCGGCCGACAGTTGACATCGACGTCAGTGTCGATGTCAAGGACCCCCGTGTCCGAGCGGACGGGGCCGTGGCGCCCGACTAGCGTGCAGCGGCAACCGGCAGGGAGGGGTGACCGTGGACCGTCTCGCCGCCGCACGCGCCGATGCCGAGGACCCCCTGCGCCACCTCAGGGGGACCTTCTCCCTGCCCGCCGGCGTGATCTACCTCGACGGCAACTCGCTCGGCGCGCTGCAGCCCGCGGTCGCCGAGCGGCTCCGCGCGGTGATCGACCGCGAGTGGGGCCACGGCCTGATCCGCAGCTGGAACGACGCCGGGTGGGTCGAGCTGCCGCGGCGGGTCGCCACGCGGCTCGCGCCGCTGCTGGGCGCGACACCGGCGGAACTGGCCGTCACCGACTCCACCTCGGCGAACCTGTTCAAGGCGCTGGCAGCCGCCCACCGGTTGCGGCCCGAGCGGCGCATCCTGCTCACCGACGACGCCAACTTCCCCACCGACGTCTACGTCGCCCACGGGCTGGCCGAGCTCACCGGCGACCTCGAGGTCCGGGTCGTGCCCACCTTCGAGGTGGCCGACCACCTCGACGAGCGGGTCGCTGCCCTGACGCTGACCCACGTCGACTACCGCACGGGCCGCCGCCACGACGCCGCGTCCCTGACCGCCGCCGCCCACGAGGTCGGCGCCCTGGCGGTGTGGGACCTGTCCCACTCCGTCGGCGCGCTGGACGTGGCGCTCGATGCGTGGCGGGCCGACCTGGCGGTGGGCTGCACCTACAAGTACTGCAACGGCGGCCCCGGCGCCCCCGGCTTCCTCTACGTCGCCGAACGGTGGCACGACCAGGCCAGCACCCCGGTCCGGGGCTGGTTCGGGCACGCACGACCCTTCGCCTTCGACGTCGGCTACGAACCGGCCGCGGGCGCGGAACGCTTCCTCGACGGCTCCCCGCCGATCCTGTCGATGGCCGCCCTCGAGACGGCGCTGGAGGTCTTCGCCGACGTCGAGGTGGCGGCGCTCGATGCCCGGGCGGCGGAGCTGACGGGGCTGTTCATCCGGCTGGTCGACGAGCGGATCGGCGCCCAGGTCGAGATCGTCACCCCGCGGGTGGCGGCGGAGCGTGGCGCCCACGTCTCGCTCCGCCACGAGGACGCCGGCGCGCTGACCCAGGCGCTGATCGCCCGTGGCGTGATCGGTGACCACCGCCCGCCGGACCTGGTGCGCTTCGGGTTCGCCCCGCTGTACACCACCCGCGTCGAGGTGGTGGACGCCGTGGAGCAACTGGCGGACCTGCTCGCCTCCGGCGCCTGGGACCACGACGAGTTCCGGGTCGAGCGCACCGTGACCTGACCGGCCCCGAACCCCGCCCGTCAACCCGCAGGACGCGAAGGGGGCCAGCGTGCCGGTGCTGCTCGCGCACGTCGCATCGACGTTGTTCATGGTCGGCATGATCTGGACCATCCAGGTGGTGCACTACCCCCTCTTCGCGCTCGTGGGCACGGCGCAGTTCCCGGCCTACGAGGCCGCCCACTCGACCCGCATCACGGCCGTCATCGCCCTGCCGTGGGCGGTGCAGGGCCTGACCACCCTGGCCCTGCTGCTGGCCCCACCCGACGGGCTGCCCCGCCCGCTCATCTGGTCGGCTGCCGTGCTGGCCGTCGTGCCCGTCCTGGTCACGGTCCTGGCCAGCGTGCCCGCGCACACCGCGCTCGGCAGCGGCTTCGACGCGGCGGCCCACACCCGGCTGGTCGCGACGAACTGGCTCCGGACCGCGGCCTGGACGGCCCACGGCGGCGTGGCGGTGGCGATGCTGGCGGTGCTGCTCAGGCGAGGGTGATGGAGCGGCCCTCGGTCGCGCCGATGCGGTCGACGATGTGGTGGAGCACCTCGTCGGGCACCGCGTCGTCGAGGCTGAGCGCCATGATCGCCTCGCCCCCCATGGCGCTCCGGCCGACCTGCGCCGCCGCGATGTTGACCCCGGCCTCCCCGAAGCCGGTGCCCACGGCACCGATGATGCCGGGCCGATCCTCGTAGCGGAAGAAGCACATGTGCTGGGTCGGCTCGACGTCGACCGGGGTGTTCCAGACCTCGATCAGCCGCTCCCGGTTGCCGGGGAGGACCGTGCCGGCGACCCGGATCGGCCGTCCGTCCCGGCCGATGCCGGTCACCCGGAGCACGGACACGTAGTCCTCGGAGTGGGGGTCGGAGATCTCGCGGACGTTGATGCCGCGCTCCTCGGCGAGCAGGGGCGCGTTCACGAAGGTCACCGGCTCGGAGCACACCGCCGACAGCAGGCCCTTGAGCACCGACAACCCCAGGGTGCGCCCGTCGGCCTCGGCGATGTCGCCGAGGTACTCCACGGTCACGTCCCCCGACAGGCCGGTGTGGCTGAGCGCGGTGAGCAGGCGGCCGAGCTCGTCCCCGAGCGGCAGGTAGGGCTTGATCCGGTCGTCGATCGGGCCGCCCTGGACGTTGACGGCTGACGGGACGAACTCGCCGGCCAGGGCCAGGTTGACGAAGTCGGCGACCTGGGTGCCCGCCTTGTCCTGGGCCTCCTCGGTGGAGGCACCGAGGTGGGGGGTCACGATGACGTTGTCGAGACCGAACAGCGGCGAGTCGGTGGTGGGCTCGGCGGCGAACACGTCCACCGCCGCGCCGGCGATGACGCCGGCGGCCAGCGCCTCGGCCAGGTCCGCCTCCACCACGATGCCGCCACGGGCGACGTTGATGAGCCGGGCGGTCGGCTTCATCCGTGCCAGCCGCTCGGCGTCGAGCAGCCCCACCGTCTCGGGGGTCTTGGGCAGGTGGATCGTGACGATGTCCGCCCGCTCCAGCACCTCATCGACGGTGGGGACCAGCTCGACGCCGAGCCGGGCGGCCCGCTCGGGCGCCACGAAGGGGTCGTAGGCGACCAGCCGCATGCCGAAGGCGTGGCACCGCTGGGCGACGAGCGTGCCGATCCGTCCGAGCCCGAGGACACCGAGGGTCTTGTCGTGCAGCTCGGTGCCGGTCCAGCGCGAGCGTTCCCAGCGCCCCTGGGTCAGGGCCGCGTGGGCCTGGGGGATGTTGCGGGACAACGCGAGCAGGAGCGCCACCGTGTGCTCGGCCGCGGAGATGATGTTGGACTGCGGCGCGTTGCAGACGATCACGCCGGACTTGGTGGCGGCGTCGACGTCGACGTTGTCGAGGCCGACCCCGGCGCGGGCGATGACCTTCAGCTCACCGGCGGCCGCGATGATGTCGGCGTCGATCCGTGTGGCCGACCGGACCACGATCCCGTGGTAGGGGCCGACGATGCCGACCAGCTCGTCCTTGCTGAGGCCGGTCCGCACATCGACGTCGTGCTCACGGGCGAGGGCGGCGATGCCGGCGTCGGCCAGCTCGTCAGCGACCAGGATCTTCACGGTGCGACTCCAGGGTCGAGGGGGTCACCGGTGGCGGGCTCCCGGGTGGTCCGGGGTACCGGGTGACGTTGCCCGCGATCCTACGGCGCCCACCAGGGTCCCTCGGCCCGGGAGCTGGGGACCTGTCCTCGCTCACCCGCTCCCGCGCTGGCGGGGCAGCTCGTCGACCTCCGGAGGCAGCTGGTTGATCAGCGTCGGGGTGGCCCGTGCCACGTAGGCCAGCACCAGGGCCTCGGCCTCCTCGGGCCAGCCCTGCTCGGTGACCGCCGCGGCCATGTGCTCCGCCCACCGCAGGGCCGCCTCGGGCGTGACGGGGAAGGGCGCGTGGCGCATCCGCAGGCGGGGGTGACCCCGTTCCTGCCCGTAGACGTCCCCACCGCCCCAGTACTGGGCGAGGAACAGCGCCAGGTGCCGCTTGCCCGGGGTGAGATCCTCGGGGTACATCGGCCGCAGCAGCCCATCACGCTCGACCCGGTCGTAGAAGGCGTCGACCAGGGCCTCGAAGGCCGGCAGCCCGCCGACCGCGTCGTGGACCTGGTGGGGTTCGAGGGGTTCGGCGCGCATCACACGGGCCGTTCGTAGTAGGCGACGTCGAGGTACCGGCCGAACTTGTAGCCGGCCTCGGTCAACCGGCCACGCAGGACGAACCCGTGCCGCTCGTGGAAGGCGACCGAGACGTCGTTCGGCAGCGCCACGATCGAGTAGGCGCGGTGGAAGCGCTGATCCGTCTCCAGCTGGGCGAGGAGCGCGGTGTACAGCGCGCTGCCGACCCCGCCCCCCGTGCCGTCCGGCGCGACGTACACGCTCAGCTCGACCGAGCGGGCGTAGGCCGGCTTCTCGCGGAAGGGCTGGGTCTCCACGTAGCCCGTCACCGCGCCCTCCACCTCGGCGACCAGCAGGTGGTAGGGCCCGCGCACGACATGGGCGTCGAACCGCTCCTGCCACTGCCGGGGGGTGCGGACCTC
>SLQK01000183.1 GCA_007131525.1 Nitriliruptoraceae bacterium
GGTCAGAGCCCGGCGGCGCGCACCGCTCCGTCGACCTTGCGGGCCGCGATCAGGACCGGATCCCAGACCGGCGAGAACGGCGGCGCGTAGGACAGGTCCACGTTCAGCAGCTCGTCAACGGTCATCTCGTTCCACAGCGCCGTCGCGAACACGTCGATCCGCTTCGCGGCCCCCTCCCGGCCCACGATCTGAGCGCCCAGCAGCCGGCCGGTCCCCCGCTCGGCGACGGTCTTGATCGTGATCGGCGTCGCGTCCGGGTAGTAGTGCGCACGGGTCGTGCCCCGGATCGTCTCCGCCACGACCTCGAACCCGGTGGCCTGCGCCGCGGCCACCCCGAGCCCCGTCCGGGCGATCTCCACCTCGCAGACCTTGGTCACCGCGGTCCCGAGCACCCCTGGGAAGGCGCCGTAGCTCCCACCGAGGTTGAGCCCGGCGATCCGCCCCTGCTTGTTCGCGATCGTGCCCAGCGCGATCGACACCGGCGACCGGGAGACCCGGTGGAAGGTCTCGGCGCAGTCACCAGCCGCCCACACCCCGTCGACCGGAGTGCGCTGACGCCGGTCGGTGACGATCCCCCGCGACGGTCCGATCGGGATCTGGGCGTCGGCAGCGAGGTCGCTGAACGGCCGGGTTCCCGTGCCCAACACGGCGATGTCGGCCTCCAGCGGCCCCTCGGCGGTGACCACCCCGCGGATCCAGCCGTCCTCGCCGGTGTCGATGCCCTCCACGGCGACACCGAGGTGGAGGTGCATGCCCATCCGCCGCATCGCATCGGCAACGAGCCCACCCATCTCCGGATCGAGGGTCGACATCGGCTGGTCCGCCATCTCGACGACGTGGACCTCCAGACCGCGCAGCAGCATGGCCTCGGCCATCTCGATCCCGATGTAGCCGGCGCCGATGACCACCGCCTGCTTGGGCGCCCGATCGGCCAGCGCGTCCAGCAACTTCTGGCCGTGCTCGAGCGTCTGGACCCCGAACACACCGTCAGCGTCGATACCGGGGACCGGCGGCCGGAGTGGCGTGGCCCCGGTCGCGACCAGCAGCTGATCGTAGGCGTGCTCCGCCTCCTCTCCTGCCGCCAGATCGCGGACCGTCACCGTGCGCGCCTCGGTGTCGATGCCGACCACCTCGTGGCCGGTGCGCACGTCGATCGACTGCTTCTCCCGGAACACCTCGGGGGCGCGGGCGACGAGCTCATCCCGCTCACCGATCAGGCCGCCGATCCAGTAGGGGATGCCACAGGCCGCGTAGGAGGTGAAGCGTCCCCGCTCGAAGGCCAGGATCTCGAGCTCGTCGGGCCCCTTCAGCCGTCGTGCCTGGGACGCCGCCGACATCCCCGCTGCGTCGCCACCGATCACGATCAACCGCTCGGTCACCTCTGGCTCCTGGATCCGTCGCCAGGCCGGGGACGCCCGCTCGGGAGCGAACGTGGCACGCGGGAGCAGCGCCGGTGGCCTGGGTGTCACAACGCACGCTCGCCGGCCGGCCATCCCGGCACGGCGAGGTCCGTGACCCCGAGCCTAGGAGCCGGCGCGGTGCGCGCGGCCGATACCGCCGGCGCGGGCGTGGGGGCGATACCGCCGGCGCGGGCGTGGGGGCCGGTGCGTGCGATCGCGCTGCGCCGGTCCTCGAGGTCGTCGGGGACCGGCCCTCCCAGCTCGTCGGGGACCGGCCCTCCCAGCTCGGCGGGTGTCAACCGACGCGGTGTAGCTCCGAGACCAGGTGCTGGCTCTCCACGCCGGCGTAGGACATCCACAGCTCCGCGTGGAGCACATCGCCGTCCAGGGTGAGCTCTCGCCGGACCGCGTCCACCGGCTTGGCGCTGCCGGCCACGCCGATGGCGGTGCTGGCCAGGCGCAGGCGGAGCACCCCGCCCGAGGTGCCCGCCACCTCGATGTCGCCCTCCTGGACCTCGGTGAGCCCGAAGCTGTGGGCGAGCAACAGCTCGACCCGGGTGTCGCCGGCCAGGCGCAGGAAGCCGTCCTCGGCATGCATCGGGCGGCCCGAGTCGGGGTCCCACGTGCGCTGCCGGTAGGCCAGCACGGGACCGCCGTTGGAGGCGAAGGTGACCTCCTCGCGGTAGCGGAAGGGCTCGACCGTGGGGAACTCGCCCGCGCCGGCTCCGGCGAAGGTCCCGACCAGGGGGGCGAGGACGCTGAGCAGCTCGGCAGCCATCAGCTGATGCCCTCGAGGTCGACCACGAACACCAGGGTCTCCCCGGGGCCGATCACGCCACCGGCGCCGCGATCGCCGTAGGCCAGCTCCGGCGGGATCGTGATCACCCGACGGCCACCGACGCGCATGCCCTCGACCCCCTGTTCCCAGCCGGCGATGACGCGGCCCGCGCCGAGCTCGAACTCCAGCGGCTGGCCCCGCTCCCACGACGCGTCGAACTCGCCACCGTCCGACCACCGGACGCCGACGTACTGGACCGACAGCACATCACCCGGCGACGCCGGTTCCCCGTCACCGACCACGAGGTCCTCGACCTGCAGCTCGGCCGGCGGCTCGGTCCCGTCAGCCGGCACCAGCCCGTCGGTCACCGGACGCTCACCCAGATCCTGCGACACCGCAGCCTCCTCCTGTGCATCGCCGGGCGCCTCGTCGGCCCCGTCGTCGGTGCAGCCGACCAGCAGGAGCAGGCCGGTCACGAGGCCGGCCAGCGCCCCGCGACGCCCTCCGCGTGTCATCGCCGCCTCCTCGCGCTCGGGCCGGGTCCTGCGCCGGCCGGCGGGTGCGACGGTACCGGTGCCGGCCGGACGGGTAGCGTGCCGAGGATGCTCCTCCCTGTCCTCGGCGTCGTGGTCGGTCTCGCGCTGCTCACCGTGGCGGCGGACCAGTTCGTCGTCGGCGCGACCCGGATCGCGGCCCGCCTGCGGGTGTCCACGGTGGTGATCGGGGCCGTGGTGATCGGCTTCGGCACCAGCGCCCCGGAGCTGGTGGTGTCGGTGCTGGCCGGGCTGCAGGGGTCGCTGGACCTCGCGGTCGGCAACATCGTCGGGTCCAACGTCGCGAACCTCTCCCTGGTTCTCGGGGTCGCGGCCCTGATCTCGCCGATCGCCGTCAGCTCACCGGTCCTGCGCCGGGAGGCACCGCTGTCGCTCGGGCTGGTGGTCCTGCTCGCGCTGCTGCTGCAGAGCGGCACCTTGACGCTGCTGGACGGGGCCGTGCTGTTCGCCGGGCTGGCGGTGGCGCTGACCATCACCCTGTGGTCGGCCCGTCGGCCCTGGAAGCCGGGCGCCCCGGTGGCGGTCGACACCGTCCAGGAGTTCCTCGGCACCGGGGCCAGGCTGTCCCTGCCGCGGGAGTCGACCCGCACCCTGCTGGGGCTGCTCGGGACCCTCGGAGCGGCACAACTGCTGGTGGTCTCGGCCACCGCGGCGGCACGGGAGCTCGGGTTGAGCGAGGCGTTCATCGGGCTGACCGTGGTCGCGATCGGCACATCGCTCCCCGAACTGGCGACGGCCGTCCAGGCGGCCCGTCGGGACGAGACCGACCTGCTGATCGGGAACCTGCTGGGCAGCAACCTGTTCAACAGCGGCGCCGTCGCCGCGGCGGCGGCCGTGGCCGGGTCGGGCCAGCCGATCAGCGACGCGGTCTCGGGCCTCGGCACGGCGCTGATGGTCGTGGTGGCCGTCCTGGCGACGCTGTTCATGGTCAGCCGGCGCACGGTCCATCGCTACGAGGCGCTGGTGCTGCTGGCGATCTACATCGGCACGCTGCCGCTGCTGGCGGGTTGACGAGGGGACCACCACCATGCCGACGATGGGGACGGAACCGACCGACCGCGAGGCTGCCGGCGAGCTGGTGGTCCTGCACCACAGCGAGGTCTCAGGTCTCGCGGCCTACGACCCGGTCCTCAGCGGGGGCGGGGCGGGGCCATGGCGTCTGTACCGGGTGTCGGAGGGTGAGCGGCCGCCGGAGGATCTCGATGACGTCGGCGGCGTCCTCATCCTCGGCGGGGTGATGTCCGCGGTCGATCCCGGCCACCACACGTGGATGCCCGACGAGCTCCGGTGGCTGGAGGCTGCGGTCGCTCACGACGTGCCCGTGCTGGGCATCTGCCTCGGCGCGCAGCTGCTCGCGTCAGCGCTCGGCGGCGAGGTGACACCACGCGCCATCCCCCAGGTCGGGGCGATCGCGCTCCGGCGGACCCACGCCGGTCGAGCGGACCCGGTCCTGTCAGGATGGCACGACGGGACGCCGGCGCTGTTCGTCCACGAGGACCATGCCAGCGCGCTGCCCCCGGGTGCGCAGCCGCTCCTCGAAGGCGGTGACGGCATCCCGGCCTGGCGCTTGGGCAGCGCGGTCGCCGTGCAGTTCCACCCCGAGGTGGATGCGGCGACGCTCGCGCGGTGGGTCGCCGACCCGGGGCTCCATCCGCTGCTCGACCGCGCCGGCGTCCGGGGCGCTGAGCTGCTGGCCGCCTACCGACCGACGGCACCGGCGGTGGTTGCCGAAGGGCGCGGCCTGCTGACACGGTTCCTGGCCGGTCCGGTGGCGGCACGACGCCACACGATGGCGGCACGGGCCCGGACAGCGCCACCACCGTCCCTGCCCCCAGGCCGTTCGATCATGCATCACAGCGCCTACGACGCCGAGGAGCTCCACCACCGACGGCGGGTCACGGGGCAACGTGTCAGCGTCATCCTCCCCGCACGCAACGAGGCGGCGACCATCGGCGACGTCGTCAGCACCCTGCGCAGCAGCCTCGTCGACCGGGTCGGCCTGGTCGACGAGCTCCTGGTCGTCGACGCCGACTCCGACGACGGCACCGGCGAGGTGGCCCGCCGCGCCGGCGCCCGGGTCGTTCGCCAGAGCGAGCTGCTCCCCCACCTCGGCAACGTCTGCGGGAAGGGCGAGGCCATGTGGAAGGGCCTGGCCGCTGCCGCGGGTGATCTGATCATCTACCTCGATGCGGACATCGTCGACATCGGGCCACGGTTCGTCGTCGGGCTGCTCGGCCCACTGCTCCACGAGCCCGACGTCCTGCTGACCAAAGCGGTCTACGACCGTCCCCTGGCCGCGGGCGACCAGGTCCAGGACTCCGGCGGCGGCCGCGTCACCGAACTCCTGGCGCGGCCGGCCGTGGCCCTGTGGTTCCCGCAGCTCGCCGGCCTCGCCCAGCCGCTGTCCGGCGAGATCGCTGCCCGGCGCAGCCTGCTCGAGCAGCTGCCCTTCGTCCAGGGCTACGGCGTCGAGGTCGCCATGCTCATCGACATCGTCGACCGGTTCGGTCCCGGGGCGATCCAGCAGGTCGACCTCGGTCGCCGGACGCATGCGCACCAGGAGCTGCCCGCGCTCGGGCGCATGGCCGCGGAGCTGCTACAGGTCCTGTGGGCCCGCCAGCGCGACCCCCAGGCCGCGCTGGCGTCGGAGCTGACGCTGTGGCAGCCGGTGAGAGACGCGACGGGGGCCCTGTCCCTGTCCCCGCACCGCGTCACCGCCGCGCAGCGACCGCCGCTGCGGGAGGTATCGAACCGCGGATCGCAGGGGTGACGGCGGCGATGTCGCCCAGGGGGTGACCCGAGATCGGGCCCAGGAGGTGACCCTGGACCCCTGACCTCCGGCGGCATCGACGCTACGTTGGCAACCAGCCGGTGCGCACCGACACCGCCGGGTTCCAACGGCGGCCCCTGCCGAGACGGTCACAGCTGGCTCGCAGGAGGAACAGGTCGCTGCCGGGAGGAGGCCCCATGGCCAGCCAGCGAGCCAAGGTCCTCGTCGTCGACGACGAGCCCGACGTTCTCCTGCTCTGCCGGGTCAACCTGGAGTTCGAGGGCTACGAGGTCGTCGAGGCGACCGACGGTGAGCAGGCGATCGAGCAGGCCCGAACGGAGGCACCCGACGTGGTGCTCCTCGATGTCATGATGCCCAAGGTGGACGGGTGGCAGGTCCTCACCGCACTGAAGGACGACGAGACGCTCAAGGACATCCCGGTCGTGATGCTGACGGCCAAGGTCCAGGACCAGGATCAGGTCCGGGGTTGGTCCCAGGGTGCCGCGGACTACATCACCAAGCCCTTCTCACCCCTCGCCCTCTCACAGGTCCTCCAGGACGTGCTGTCCACGGACCCCGAGGAGGAGGAACGTCGCCGGCGGATCATCCTGGAGAAACTGCAGCTGCTGCAGGACGGCTGACCACCGCGACGCCAGATGGTCGCTGCGCGCCGATCAGCCGCGGTCAGCGCCGACGACGACGTGGACCATCACCGAGGTGGACAGGTTCCCCGGCTGCTCACGGGCCTCGGGGGCACCGAGGTCAGCGGCGATCTGGCGACCTGCCGCCTCGGAGCCCGCCGTCCACAGCACCGTGGTGACGTCGTAGCGCAGGGCCGGGTTCCGGGCGACGATGCGGTAGCCCAGCTCCTCCAGCTCGCGTGCGACCACGCCGGCCGCTGCCCCACCGTCCGCCCGATACCCGTCCAGCACCTGCACGCTGACCGTCGCGGGGTCGATGCGGTCCTCAGCGGGCTCTTCAGGCTCCTCAGGCTCCTCGGGCTCCGGTTCCGGTTCGGGTTCGGGTTCGGGCTCCGGTTCGGGCTCGGGCTCCGGTTCGGGTTCCGGCTCGGGCTCGGGTTCGGGCTCGGGCTCCGGTTCGGGCTCGGGCTCGGGGGCGGCCTGCTCCTCGTCGTCGACCGACTCCTCCTCGTCGGGAGCATCGGCGATGACCAGCGGGTCCTCGCCGAGACGACCGAGCCCGAAGAACAGCGCGGCCGACGCACCGATCACCAGCGCCGCGATGCCGAGCGCGCGGACCACGAGCAGCGCGAGACTGGGCTGCGGCAGCTGCTCAACGTCGTCGGGGGTCACGGCAGCTCACCGCGTCCCGACGCCGACGCGCCGCTGAGCACGCTGACGCTGGCGTTGGGCCCGAAGCCGACGTAGCCGCTTGACCAGCATCGGGTCGTGGGCGAGCGCCACCTCGTCGTCGATGATGCGGTTGAGCAGCTGGTAGTACCGGGTCGGCGACAGGTCGAAACGCTCGCGGACCGCCTCCTCCTTGTTGCCGGCATGCTTCCACCACTCACGCTCGAAGGTCAGGATCGCCGCGTCGCGCTCGGAGATCGTGGGCTGGGTGGTCGCCGGCATGGAGGTCCTCCTCGGGTGCGGGTGCGATGTTCGCAGACGAACCACATCGGTGCAACTACACCGACGTTCGGCCAGCCACCGTCCGCGGTCCCCGCAGCCCGTCGGGGTCCGCGCGCTCAGCGGGTCTTCTCCCGGCCGATGTTGCCGACCAGCACCGCGATCACGGAGACGAGGTAGAGCTGGCCCAGCACGCTCTCGACGATCGTCACCGCCCGAGCAGGACCCGAGACCGGCACGACATCCCCGAACCCGACCGTGGTCAGGGTCACGAAGCTCAGGTAGACGGCATCCGCATCGGTCATCAGTTTCGAGTAGGCACCGGCCGCGGCGGCATCGACCAACAGGTGGACGTAGCCGAAGGCCAGACCCAGCAGCAGGTACACGCACAGCCCCGCGGCCACGGTGTCCAGCGTGATCCGCCGGCTGGCGACCGCGCGCCGGGCGATGCGGACCGGGATCACCAGCGCGAGCCCGAGCCCGACGCTGCGTGACAGGAGCAGGGAGAGCTCAGGACTGGCCGGGGTGAGCGGCGAGGTGACGATCGCCAGCGCGAGGACCACCGCGACCAACGCAACGTTCGCGACGAGCCGCACCCGCCTCGTCGCCCGTGTGACCTCCAGCGCGACGGACACCGCCGCTGCCTGCACCACGACCGCGAGCACGATCCCCATCGGGCGCGCCGACAACGCCAGCGTGAGCCCGATCGCGACGACGAGCAGCGCGAGGAGCAGGGCGTAGCCGAACCGTGCGCGCTCGTCATCGGAGACGGCCATCGCGGCTCCTGCTCGACGGGGAGAGGGGGAGACGGGGAGACGGGGAGACGTGCGCATCATCGTGGCTCGACAGCCTGGAAGCACGGACCCGACACGGACGCGACACGGAACCAGCACGGCAGCGGCGGCTACGCTCGCTCGCCCCGCCGAGGTAGCTCAGTCCGGCAGAGCATCCGCCTTGTAAGCGGACGGTCAGGGGTTCGAATCCCCTCCTCGGCTCCACCGGCACCCACACCTCGACCTCGCGTCCCCGATCAGGAGCACC
>SLQK01000039.1 GCA_007131525.1 Nitriliruptoraceae bacterium
CTAGCTCACGGGGTGTGCCTGTGAACGAAGTTGACAAGCTCCTCAACGTAGGCCTCCGGGTCCTCCGTGTGCGGAACGTGTCCCGCCCCCATGAACGTGATGACCTCCGCGGATGGCATTCCCTCGGCAAGCTTGGTCATGATCGCGGGGAACTGGGACGGACTCTGATCGCCTTGCGTGAGAAGGGCCGGGCGCGTGAACCCTCCGACCCAATCGAGGTCGAAGACGAGTTCGTCGGGATCGTTCGCCTCGTCGAGGAACGCGGGTGCGTTCTCGACCATGGTCTGACGTACCTCCGGCGGGAGTCGGGTCCACGTGCCCGGCCCCAGCATCGCTTCGACGAACCGTTCGGCGGCGCCGGCATGGTCACCGGATGCGATCCGCTCGGCGACTGCGGTGACCGTTCGAGCGGCATCCTCGAGCATCGGGGCCACGGCGGGGTCGTCGCCGAGCAGCGAGAACAATGGTGGTTCGTGGGCGACGATGCCCAGGAGAAGGTCGGGTCGCTCCCCGGCCAACCGCAGTGCTATCGAGGCACCGAACGAGACTCCGGCCACCCACGCGGGAGCGAGCCCGTGATGCTCGATCAGGGCGGCAAGATCGGCGACGTCTTCGCGGACACTGCCCTGCCCGCTCGGCCGCTCGCTGTCGCTGTGCCCACGGCGGTCATAGGTGAGAACCCGGAACGAATCTGCCAGGTGGGGGACGACCAGGTCCCAGTTCCGGCGGGAGACCCACGATCCGTGCACCATGACGAGGGGGATCTCTCCGCTTCCCTGCATTTCGTAGGCTAACCGGACCCCGTTCACCGCCGTCATCTGGATGCCATCGGCCGAGGTGCTTCGGTGGATGGTGTTCATGGCGCTCCTCCTTGTCGTGGGTGCGGTTCGAGCCTCCCACGAGGCGCGCGGAGCGCGCCCCAGTAGAACTACTGGTCTTGGCGGTCGAGCAACCGGTGCTCCATCGCGAACATGGCAGCCGCGGCCCGGCTCGACACGCCGATCTTGCGGTAGATCTGCTGCACGTGGTACTCGGCGGTGCGTCGGGAGATCACCAGCCGCTGGGCGACCTGGGCGTTGCTGCACCCCTCGGCGACGAGCGCCAGTACCCCGACCTCGCGGTCGGTGAGCCCTGCGGGCCGCTGCCGCTCGACCACCGCCTCGTGGCCGGCCGCGGCGAGCACGGCGTCGACCGCGTCGGCATCCCGCAGCCCCGAGCTGGCGTCGTCGAGCAGACAGTGCTCGGCCTGCTCGGGCGCCAGCGCCGGCCGGTGCGGTCGCGGCTGGGTCATCGCTTGGTAGGCGTCGGCCGCGGCGAGCACCGTGGCCTGCAGCGACAGGTCGGCGGACGTGCAGCCGCGGTGGTAGCCGCTGCCGTCGCAGTGCTCGTGGTGCATGCCCACCAGGCGTGCGAGCGGGGCGAGACCCTGTGACCCGGCGAGGATCCGCTCGGAGTGGTAGGCGTGGAGCCGGACCTGCTCCCACTCGTGCGCGCTCAGGGCGCCGGGCTTTTCCCACACCACGTTGGAAACAGCCACCCGCCCGACGTCATGCAACAGCCCCGCCACCTCGAGTTCTTCGCTCGCGTCCGTGTCGAGCCCGAGGTGCTGGCCGGCATCGCGGGACAGCGCAGCCACCCCACGCGAGTGGCCGTATGTGTACGGAGTCTTCAGGTCGGCGAGGTCGCCGAACACCGCGGCCACCCCCAGCAACTGCGACCCCAGCACCATTGCTGCCGGCTGGGGCTCGGCGTGCACGACATGGTCGTAGGGGTCGCCCGCGTGCAACGCGCCGAGCAGGTCCGATGCCCGGGCCGCGAAGTGGTCGGCCATGCGCGGGTCGACCATGCCGCCGCTTCGTCGCCGGATCGCATGCCCGGCCGCCTCGGCTCCGCCGAGGGTGTCCAACAGCACCGCGATGCTGGCGAGCAGCGCCAGCCGAGCACCCACGGGGATGTCCTCACCGGAGAGGCCGCGCGGGGCCCCGCCGCCGTTCCACCACTCCGAGGAGTGATAGACGCTGCGCTGCACCTCCTCGGACAGCCCCAGGCGTCGGGCGGCATCCCGCCCGACCTCGCACTTCGCCGTGTCGAAGGCCTGCCCGAAGCCCTTGCCCCGGATGAGGGCGGTGGCCGCCAGTCGAGCCCGCTCCCGCAGGGGACGCCCCCGCGTCAACGCTGGCACGAGCGTGGCCACCAGGTCCCGCGGATCGGCCAGGTTCGTCTGTTCCGCAGCGACATTGAGGGCGAACTCATCACCGAACAAGCGTGCGGTCTCGTGGGCGTACCCGACGCAGCCGACGTGCAGCAACAGTGCGGTGTACAGACCGGACCGCACCTCATCGTCGTCGAGGTCGAGGGATCGGCCCAGCGACGCCGCCAACGCCGCCGCACGCAGCGACTCGCCCGACTGCAGGCCGAACCCCAGGTCGGCGAGCCGCGACAACCCAGCCAGCAGATCCGCCAACTTCAGCGGCATGCGCATTCCCCCTGCTCCCCCGGCGCGCGCGCCCGGACTCGCCACCGGCCGAGCTTGTCGCGTCCCAGAGGCGGTCCGTCACCGACCGTACCGCGACCCGGCATCGTACGCGCGCCCCAGAACTGTCACCAGGGCAGCCCCGACGCCCCCGTGGCCGACCCTGTGAGCTCCCCCCAGCCTCGGCCATCCGTTCGGATCCATCCCCACGGGGGGTCGCACCGCCGCGCACGTCGGCGAAGAGCAGGCTGGGTCAGCGGCGGCATCGCGGAGGCGGCTCACTGCACACAGAACTCGTTGCCCTCCGGGTCGGCCATCACGTGGTGGTACTCGGGGTACCGGCCCCAGGCACCGTCGTGGGTACGCAGCAGCGTGGCACCGAGCGCCACCAAGCGGTCCGCTTCGGCATCGACCTCGTCGCGATCAGCCATCCGACCTGGGGCGGCGTGGAGGTCGAGATGCAACCGGTTCTTGGCGGTCTTCGCCTCCGGCACACGCTGGAACAGCAGCCTGGGCCCCTGCCCGCTCTCGTCCTCGGCGAGGGCGCGGTCGGCCAACTCCTCCTCGGTCAGCCCCGCGGCGAGGAGCTCAGCACGCATCTCGGGCGGCAGCTCGCGTTGCGCATAGCCCAACGCCTGCGCCCAGAACGCACACAGTCCCTCGGGGTCGGCGCAGTCGAATGTCAGGTTGCCGATCTTCATGACGGGCTCCAGTCGTGGCGCCACTCCGGCTCACGCAGCCTACGCGTCAATACGGACAGAAATTGTCCGCAAGACTGGTGCTACGGCAGGCCGATACCTGCGACCGACACCCCCGCCGCCCGCCTCCTGGCACTCCTCGAGCTGCTGCAAGCACGGCCGTCGGCCACCGGCACCGAGCTCGCCACCGCCCTCGGCGTCACTGACCGCACCCTCCGACGCTACGTCCACCGACTCGTCGCCCTCGGCCTCCCGGTGGACAGCGCGCGCCGACCCGCCGGCGGCTACCGGCTGCGTCGCGGCTTCCGACTGCGGCCCCTGGTGCTCTCCACCGGCGAGGCCGTGGCCGTGGCCCTCGGGCTCCGCCTGACCGAACCGCTGGGGATCCACACCGCCGCGCCGGCAGCCGCCACCGCGCTCGCCAAGCTCGCACGGGTCCTGCCCGACGACGCCCGCGCGCGAGTACGCGCCGTTGATGACGCGCTCGGCGTCGTGAGCCCGTGGCGACGCCCCCGGCCGCCGACCCCGACGTCGTCAGTGAACTCGGAGCAGCCGCCGGCGAACGCCGGCAGGTCGCGTTCACGCACCGGCCGCCCAACGGTGAGCCGCAACAGCGCACCGTCGACCCCTACGGCGTGGTGTTCCACGCCGGAAGCTGGTACGTCGTCGGCCACGATCATGATCGCGCCGATCGGCGCACCTTCCGGGCCGACCGGATCGAGAAGGTGACCCGCTCCGGCGCGCGCTTCGTCCCGCCGGAGCGGTACGATGCCGCCGCCGCGGTCGTCGAGACGCTGGCGTCGACGCCCTACGGCGTGGGTGTGCGCGTGCGGCTCCACACCGACATCGACCAGGTCCGCCGGCTCGTGCCCGCCACCGTCGGCACCGTCACCGCCCACACCGACGGCGCGCTGCTGCAGGTCGGCGCCACCTTCGCCGAGGACGCCGCCCGACACCTGGCGATGCTGGGCGTGGGCTGGACGGTGCTCAGCCCAGACGAGGTGCGCGAAGCGATGCGCACCCTGGCCACGACCCTGACGACCGCCGTAGGCGCCAGCGACACGCGATGAGACGCGCCCGCCGTGCAGCGCGGCTGCAAGGACCGGACGCAGCGATCGCCCAGCCCAACCAGGCCTGCGGTCCCTTCGGGCAGCGGAGCGCCGGCGCGGGCGGTCAGGCGAACAGGCGGTCCAGCCAGGACTTCCAGGCGTTCTCGACGCTGGCACGGTCGACGTCGGTGTAGATGTAGTGGCCGACGGCGATCGGCATCCCCATGCGCGCAAGACTGTGAAACCGGTACAGCCCGTCGCTTGCGCGCACGGCGAGGAAGTCCTCGCCGGGCTGGACGTAGTCGACGACACCCTCGATCGGTGGTAGCCCTTCGGGCGTGAGGCGCACCGGCTCCCCAAGCCGCACCGGCCCGGTCAGCCCGAGCCCTTGCTCGAGCACCGTCCAGGCCTCGCTCGTTGCCGCGGCCGCGGGCGCCTGGGCTTCGATATACGTCGCCGCGCAGCCGGGGAAATACCTCAGGTACTGCCCCAGCGTGTGCAGGTACAGGTCCCAGCCGTAGCTCGTGAGCTCCTCGTAGTCGAACTCGGCATCCCAGTCGTCGCCGAGGAAGCCGCGGTGGGCGAACCGTAGCTCGGTGGCCCCGCCCTCGCGGGCCTCGATGAGGTACTCGAAGGCGTGGAAGGCCCCGTTGGGGGCTTCGGGGGTGCGCACCGCCAGGCGCCTGGGCGGGTCACGGTGCACGACGAGACCCTCGTCGGAGGCGTAGGGGTCCGGAGACCATGCCGCCTGCCCCTCGGGGGTGGCGATCGCCTGCCACACCTGATGCTGCGTGGCCTCGAGCACGACTTCCTTGCGGATGTCGAAGCTGTTCGCCATCACAGGCTCCCTTCCTCGTTCATCCCACCCGGCTGCGCAGCGGCCGACTCGTGTGGGAGGGGTCGATGGACGGCGCTGACCAGCCGATGGTATGGCCTCCATCCAGCCCCATCGCGGCAGAGCCCGTGCACCTGCGGGGTGATCGCCGTCGACGGCTCCTCGACGAAGGCAGCACGGTTGGCTGCGGTCCAAGAGTGAGCCGGCGCGCCGGACTCGGCACCCTGACCTTTCCAGCGTCTTACGCGCAGCGTGCCCTACCCCATGACCAATGCCCGTCATTGGGGGTCCAACGCCCGTAAGGGTCTGGCCTTGCCCGGGGTATCGAGTGAGATAGGCGATACGCGTTTCGGCCGTGCGGTCCGGTGCGTCGCAGTTCGAAGGTGGGGATCAGGATGACGGTTCGACCGGGGGCCGTGCGTTTGCTCGCTCTGGTGCTCGCTGTCTTGGTCCCCTTGGCCGTCGTTCCAGTGACGTCGGCGAGCGCCGCACCCGGCGCGGGAAGCATCGTGCTCGAGAGTCCGCTAGGCACGCCGGTGGGCAACATCGACCTCGGCCTCGATGAGCAACCCGCCGTGGTGGACTTCGGCGGTGTCTCAGTCGGTGACAGCGCTCGGCGCACCATCTTCGTGCGCAACGTCGGCGATGGGCCGTTGACCGTGGAGAGCGTTGGCCTCAATACACGGTCCTTCGCCGAGAGCGAGTACCGGATCGTCAGCGACACAGCGAGCGGCGCGGCGATCGCGCCGGGCGCGCATCGCGAGGTCGCGGTCGAGTTCACCCCGGAACAGAAGCCCACCGGCTCGGCGAGGGCGGTCCACCACTCCCAAGACCTCGTCGGACGGGGGTTGCTGACGCGCAGGGTCGTCACCGACGACGCGGGTTTCGGCACTGCTTGGGGGGTGTTCGCCTACTTCCGTAACCCGGGGGGGACGGGGAGCGTCAGCTACACCGCGGTCGCCTCCTCCGAGTCCGTCGTCAGGGGCCAGAGCGAGGGCACGGTCGCCCTCGTCGGCGGTGACGCCTACGCCATGGAGGCGATTGTGCCGCACGGCGGTTGGGGCGCGTCGGAGTCGGCGGTGGATTTCGCCGTAGCGCCTGACTACAGCTCCACCCGGGTCTTCAGGCCGATGCCGGGTCCGGGTCAGTCCGTCCCGTTCTTCGCTGGGGTCAGCGAGGTGAACTTCCACCGGCTCGAGGACGCCGTGCTCGTGGTCCTGTCCGATGACCCAGACGCCCAAGGCAATCCCGATGTGATGGGTCGGCCAGCCGGCACGTTCGTCTCCCTGTTCGGAGCGGCCACGACCGGCACGGGGGTCCCCCCACTGGACCCGGTGGAGCCGATCGAGCCGATCGACCCGGACGGAGTGGCGCGCATCGCCGGCGCCGACCGCCACCACACCGCGGTGCTGACCTCGCAGGCCCGCTACCGGGAGGGCGAGGCCGGCGCGGTGGTGCTGTCACGCAGCGACGAGTTCGCCGACGCGCTGGCGGGCACGCCCCTGGCGGCGCGCCGCGGCGGGCCGCTGTTGCTGACGCCCTCCGCCGGCCTGCTGCCGGCGACGATGCAGGAGATCGATCGCGTCCTGCCCGCTGGCGGGACGGTGTACCTGCTCGGCGGGGAGGCCGCGCTGCATCCGTCCGTGGCCGACGCACTGCGTGCCGCCGGCTTCGAAGCCAAGCGGCTGTCTGGCCCCACTCGGTTCGAGACCGCTGTGGCGATCGCGACGGAGGTCGGAAGCACCCAGGCGATCCTGGTGACCACCGGGCTGAACTTCCCCGACGCACTGGCCGCGGGCGCCGCCGCGTCCACGAACGATGGCGTCGTCGTGCTCAGCGCCGACCGAACCGCCCACCCTGCGACCCTGGCGTACCTGGCCGACCATTCCGGCGTGCCCCAGTACGCGATCGGTGGACCGGCCGTGGCCGCGCACCCGACGGCGCAACCAGTCGCCGGACCGACGCGTCATGACACGGCGGTGCAGGTCGCCGAAGAGTTCTTCTCCGCCCCGGAGGTCGCCGGCCTCGCACGCAGCGACCTGTACGCCGACGCGCTTGGCGGCGGAGCGCACATCGGTGGGCTGGGTGGCCCACTGCTCCTGACCCCCACAAACGCACTTCCCCAGGTCGTCGAGCAGTACCTGGCCGCGAACGCGACCAGCCTGCGCGGCGCCTTCCTCTACGGCGGCGAAGCGGCCGTCAGCTCGCAGGTCGAGCAGGTGGTCAAGGGCGCCATCGACTGAGCCTGAATCCACCGTGTGAGCGTGGTGGGGGGGCGGGTTGGTGGCTTGCGGGCGCGGGTTGGTGGTGGCGTGTGGCCTCGCGGCTCGTTGAGGGCGTTCGGCGGCGTGTCGGGGGCGGTAGTCGGGCAGGAGCGGCTCCGCCGCGGGGCGGCGGTGGCGTCTGCGATGGGGTCGTGGCCGCAGGGGGGACGGCGGCGCGGAGTGGGGTCAGCCGGGCGCTGCGGCGGGTAGGGCGCGCGGCCGTGCGAGGGCGGTGAGCCACGCGGTGCGCCAGGGCCATCGGGCGGGCAGCGCCAGCCGCCAGCCGCCAGCGTCGGGTGGAGCGGGTCAGCCGGCCGGGCAGGGTGAGGTAGCGCCGGCGAGGCGGAGTTTGACGACGCCATCGTCGCGACGATTGGTGAGTGCGCAATCCATTGGGCGGTGAGGTGGACGGCGGTGGGGAGGGTCCCGCGGATGCGCTCGAGCGTCCTCTCAACCGCCCGATCCACGAGCGGCGCCCTTGGAGTCCTGCCGGGTCGTGCGCGGACCGTGACCGTGTCAGCCGCCGATGCGGGGCTGTCAGTCACAGCCCGAGGAGGGCTCCGGCGAGGTGCCCCAGCCTCCGACTCCGCTCGTTCGACACAGATTCGACACGACCAGCCTGCCGGGCGGTGCGTCGGGGTGCCGCTGCACTCCAGCCGAGGCCGCATGGCCGGCGACGCGAAACCGCCGGCACCACGAAACCCCCGCTCAGCGAGGCGAAGAAGGAGCAGAGTGGCGGTGGTGGGTCTGGAGCGGACGACGGGATTCGAACCCGCGACCCCCACCTTGGCAA
>SLQK01000180.1 GCA_007131525.1 Nitriliruptoraceae bacterium
GCGTTGCGCTGCGAACCCCCGGGCACGAACCCGGCATCGAGCAGCTCCCCGACGTGGGGCAGCAGGGGGACCTGCCCGGCGTGGAGGGTCGCGGCGAGCCCGCTGGCACCGGTGAGCCGGTGGAGGTGACCCAGCAGCCCGAACCCGGTCACATCGGTGGCCGCGGTGGCCTGGTGCTCGCGGGCGATCCGAGCTGCGTCGCGGTTCAGACGGGTCATCTCCCGGACCGCAGCCCGGTAGGCGACACCGAGCCGACCGTCGCCGTCGCCGGTCAGCGGCGCCGAGCGCTTGAGCGCCGTGGTCACCACGCCCGTCCCGATCGGCTTGGTCAGCACGATCGCCTGCCCCGGCACCGCACCGGCGTTGGTCAGCACATCCCGCTCGTCGGCATCACCGATCACGACCTGGCCGAACAGCGGCTCGACCGAGTCGATCGAGTGGCCACCGGCGATCACGTACCCAGCGTCGGCCGCCACCGCGACCGCACCATCGAGCACCTCACGCAGCAGGTCGAACCCGAGGTCGCGGGGCCAGCCCACCAGGTTGAGCGCCACCCGCGGCGTCGCCCCCATCGCGTACACGTCGCTGACCGCGTTGGTCGCCGCGATCCGACCCCAGTCGCCCGGGTCGTCGACCAGCGGGGTGAAGAAGTCGGTGGTGGCGACCATGACCCGGCCATCGGGCTGCCGCCACACCGCCGCGTCGTCACCGCTGCCGAGCCCCACCAGCAGATCCTCGTGGTCCGGCCAGCTCACCCCCGCCAGGATCCCCTGCAGCTCGTCCAGGCTCAGCTTGCAGGCACAACCTGCGCCGTGGCTCAGCGCGGTCAGGCGTGGAGCTGGTGTTCCGTGATTCGACATCGGACCTCGATGGTGGTTGAGGACTGCGACCGATCGCGGTGGCCAGTATGGCGGATGTGTGCAGGCTGCGACGGAGCGATGCGATGGGACGCCCGGCGGGTGGCCGGTGGGCTCGGGAGGGTCGGTGCCAGCGAGCCGGCCGGCGGCCGGGCGACCACCCGCGTTGCTCGCGCACCTCCCGAGGGACAGCTCCGGCCACGGTGCGCGAGCAACCGACCGACCGACGCCCGGGCCGCCGCACGGCACACCATCCGAGTCACGCGACCCTGACGCTCGGCTACAAGGACCACAACCGGGCGCCGGTGGCTACGGTGGCACCCGAGCACCGAGGTGCTCGGAGGTGTCCGGTTCCCTGGTGGGGCCCCCGGTCTTCAACACCGGCGAGAGGCGCGCAGCGCCTCTGGCGGGTTCGATTCCCGTCCACCTCCGCCGCGACCGTGGACGCAGCCACACTGCCGGCTGGTCATCACCGCCGGCTGGAGCGACGGTCGGTTCACCGCCCTCCTCACCGCTCCCCTCACCGCCCTCCTGATCGACCTGCTCACCGCTCCCCGGGACCGCGCGACCGCTTGGCGGCGGCGAGCAGCTCGCCGACCGCCGGCCGATCATCGCGGTGCTGGGGTCGTGCGTACGCGATCGAGCCCCCAGGGTCGACGACGAAGTCCCCGCCGAGCTGCAGCAGGTCCGCACCACCCGGGCGGAGCCGATCGCCGGCACGCAGGAGTCGCCAGTAGGTCCGGTAGACGTTCGGGTCGAGCCAGATGTCCCGGTGGCGGGCACGGCGCAGGCCCCAGGCACGGTAGGCGCCACGCTCCTGGTCGACCGCCACCTCGAAGGGCAGGTCGGCCACCTCGACGCCGTCGAACATGGTGCGCCGGAGCAGCTCGGGCTCGTCGAACACCACGAACACCGCTGCCGCGCCGATGGCGTCCCACCGGTCCCACCGTTGCCGCACCTTCACGAGGTGCGCACGACAGATGAGTCAGCCGGCGTGCCGCAGGAAGGACACCAGCACGGGCCGTCCACGCAGGTCACGGAGTGCCACACGGCCACCGCGCAACGTCGGGAGGTCGAGCGGGGGCGCGGTGTCGCCCGGGGCCGGCGGTGTCGTCGTCATCCTCGGTCCTCCTCGATCGCTCGGTACGCCGCCCTCATCGTGGTGGGCATCAACCTGCCACGTCCGGACCGGCACCGGTCAGCGTGATGCGCAGGAGGACACGCCGCTCGTCGTGCATGGCCTGCCGGTAGTCGTCCCAGTCCTCGTGCTCACCAGCGATCCGCCGGTAGTAGTCGACGAGGGGTTCGAGCGCCTCGGGGAGCCGCACGATCTCGGCCGTACCGTCGACCCGGATCCAGCGACCGAAGAACTCGTCGGGGAACACGCACAGCGACGTGCGAGGATCACGCTCGAGGTTCGCGACCTTGATCGCGGTCTCACGCGTGGACACCACCGCGAACCCGTCATGGTCGACCGTCACAGCGACCGGTGAGAGCTGGGGCGAGCCGTCCCGCCGGTAGGTGTGCAGCACCGCGTGGTGGTGCTCACCGAGGAAGCTGCGCGCCGCATCGAGGTCCATGATCCCTCCCCTGTCGTGGCCCGAGCCACGCTACTGGTCGCCCCGGCCCCCGTCACCGGCCTGGCGGGCCGCTAGAGCTCCTGGGCGCGCACCTGCTCGAGCAGCCGGAGCCACACCTCGGAGATGGTCGGGAAGGCAGGGACGGCGTGCCACAGCCGGTCGACGGTGACCTCGCTGACGATCGCGATGGTGGCGGCGTGGAGCAGCTCCCCGACGCCGGGACCGACGAAGGTGGCGCCGACGATCGTCCGGCTGCCGCGGTCGATCACCAGCTGCGCCGTGCCACCCGTGCCCTTGCCGTGCAGGGCGCCACCCGCGGTGTGGCCGACATCGAAGCTGACCGCCAGGACATCACGCCCGGCGTCACGAGCGCCCCGCTCGGTGAGGCCCACGGCGGCGACCTGTGGGTCGGTGAAGACCACCCGAGGCACCGCGTCGTGATCGGCCCAGGCCGGATCGACCTCCACGCCGGCCAGAGCGTCGCCGACCAGGCGGGCCTGGTACTTGCCCTGGTGGGTGAGCAGGGCTCGCCCGTTGGCGTCACCGACGACGTAGAGCCAGCGGCGTTCCGGGACACGCAGGTGGTCGTCCACCTCGATGAAGCCACCACGCCCCGGTGCCACGCCAACGGTGTCGAGCCCGAGGTCGTCCGTGGGAGCGCGACGACCCACGGCCACCAACAGCTCATCGCCGACCAGCTCGCGGCCGTCGGCCAGGGTGACGGTCACCGGGCCGTCGGTGCCGTCGCGGATGACCTTCTCGGCGCGGGCGCCGAGCTCGATCGCGATGCCGTCGGCCTCCAGCGCCGCGACCAGCTCGTCGCTGACGAAGGGCTCCTCGTTGGCGAGCAGCCGGTCGAGCGCCTCGATGATCGTCACCTCGGCGGCACCGAGCCGGCGGACGGCCTGGGCCATCTCGACCCCGATCACGCCACCGCCGAGCACCAGCAGGCGCTCCGGGAGCTCTCTGACCGCGGTGACGTCGCGGTTGTCCCACGTGCTGGCCTCGGCGAGCCCTGAGATCGGCGGCACGGCCGCCCGCGAGCCCACCGCGATCACGACCCCGCGGGTGGCCTCGTAGCGGGTCACGGTGCCGTCGGCTGCGGTGACCTCGACGAGCTGTTCGCCGGCCAGGCGGCCGTGGCCGCGCAGCAGGTCGACGTCGACCGAGTCGAGCCACTGCGCCTGACCATCGTCCTCCCAGGAGGAGGTGAACGCATCGCGGCTGCGCAACACCGCGTCGACGTCGATCTCGCCGGTCACCGCCGCAGCGGCGGCGGGGACGCGTCGCACCTGCGCGAGCGCCTCGGTGGGCCGGAGCAGCGCCTTCGAGGGCATGCACCCCCAGTAGCTGCACTCACCGCCGACGAGCTCCGACTCGACGATGGCGACGGTCAGGCCCCGCTGTTTCGCGTAGTCGGCTGCGTTCTCGCCGGCAGGGCCGGCGCCGATCACGATCACGTCGTAGGTCCGTGGCATGAGGCTGCTCCCGGGTCGTTGGTGCACGGAGATCCCGGCTCGCGTGGAGGCGCGGTCGCACGGGGGTGTGCAGTCGGGAACACCAGCAGGCCCGCAGCCCTTCCATCCACACGGGCGGGCGTCGGCGGTGATCGCCGCCGGCCAGCCGGAGCTGACCGACGGCAGGCCATCAGCGGTCGAAGAGGTTCCGGAACCACTCGATCAGCCGCTCGAAGAACCCGGTGACCTCGTCGGGATCGATCTCCGGGAGCTCGATCTCCGGCAGGCCCGGACCGTTGCCGTTCTCGGGCTCAGGCTCCGGCTCAGGCTCCGGCTCCGGCTCCGGTTCGGGCTCAGGCTCGGGTTCCGGCTCGGGCTCAGGCTCGGGTTCAGGCTCGGGCTCCGGCGCCGGCTCGGGCTCGGGCTCCGGCGCCACCTCGCCGGGACCCTGGCTGATGTCGATACGGACCTCATCACCGACGGGGACCTCGGTCCGCGGTGCGGGATCCTGGGCGACGACGATGCCAGCTGGCTCATCCGACTCGACCCGTGTGATCAGGACGTCGAAGCCCAACGCATCCAGCAGGCGCAGCGCGTCCGACTCCTGCCGACCGGTCACCCGCGGTACCTCGACGGTCGGATCCTCGGCGGGGTCGTCCGCGGCCTCGAGATCGACGGCGCCACCGACATCGATCGTCTCGCCGGCCTCAGGATCGGAACTGAGCACCGTGCCCGGCTCAGCGTCGGGGTCGGTGTCGGTGAAGGTGACCTCCCCCAGCACCAACTCCTCGGCCTCCAGCAGGTCGGCGGCCTCCTCGATCGTCGCACCGACCAGGTCGGGGACGACGGTCTCGTCGGTGCCGAACAGAGCGAACAGCACCGCCACCAACGCGATCAGCGCTGCGGCGAGACCGACCCACAGCCACGGGGACCGCTTGGCCGGGGCCAGCGCCAGAGCCACCTCGTCGGCCGGCTCGTCGCTGAGCGACAGCTCGACGGTCGTGGGCTCGAACCCGGTGGCGGAGACCTCGAGGTGGTGGGTCGTGCCCGGTACCGCCGCCGGGGGTGCGAGGTCCCCCAGCGGGATGAGGAACCGTCCCGCCGGATCGGTGACCGACTGCCCGACCAGTCGCTCGTCCAAGGTCCGTAGCTTCGCCTGCGCGTCCAGGATCGGCTCGGCGTTGGCCTCGTTCACCACCTGTCCCTGCAGCTCCGCCGGGACCAGCTCCAGGGTCAGCGGGGTCAGCAACTCATCGAGGTGGACCTCGACACGGGTCGTGAAGAACCCCTGCGAGGTCGCTGCGACGGTGTAGGTCCCCGCGGTCAGGCCGTCGAGGGCGAACCGGCCGGTGCCGTCGGTCCAGGTCCGGGCCCGGACATATCCCTCGGCGTCCTGGGCCGTCACCTCGGCGACGATCTGCTCGCCGGGGGCGGCGTCCTGCTCGGTGACCGTCCCGGTGATCCGAGCCTGCTCGAGCTCGATCTGGGCGCGACCACCGGGATGGTGGTGGTCGAGGTGACCCGCCAGGTAGCCCTCCCGGGTGACCGTCAGCCGGTAGGCGCCGGCGGGCAGCTGCGGGGTGCTGAAGCGGCCATCGGCAACGGTCACGGCCCGCGTCACGACCTGGCCGCCCGCGTCGGCCACCTCGACGTCAGCTCCCTCGACCGGGGCGGCGGAGACGGCGGCCGTCACCACCCCACGGAGCACCGACGGCCCGTGCCGCCCCGCGTCGGCGATCGGTGTGGTGGCGTCCATCTCCACGGTCGGATCCGCTGCCCCCGGCTCCTCCCCGCCGGCCGGGGTCATCGGCACCGTCGGATCCTCCGAGCCCGGTGCTGACGACGGCGGCCGGCCAGGCGGTGGTGGCGGCGGCGCGGAAGGCCCGTCAGGCGGCCGCGGGCCGCTCGCTCCCCGACCGTCGGATCCCGGGGTGTCGGATCCTGGGGTGTCGGATCCTGGGGTGTCGCTCATGAGGCTCGCCTCCGTGTGATCGCAGGACGGACGCAGCGCCCGGACCTGCCGCGCAGCCGACACGGTAGGTGGCCAGGCGTCAAGATCACGTCACCCGCAGCGGGTGAGGTCCGCCAGGCCGGATGCAGATCGACCCGTCGCCGCAGGTCGCGACCGGTTCAGCGACCACCATGACGGCGATCCAGCACGGCGCGGGCGATCACGAGGTCCTCGAAGGCAACGCCAACGGACTCGAACAGGGTGCGCTGCGACGCCGCGGTGCGGACCGCCACCCCATCGCGGACCACCTCCACCAGGTCAGCGGCGATCAGCGCGGGATCCCAGCCCGCCTCCTGCATCGCGACGAGGAGGTCACCCGACTCGGCCATCGCCGCAGCACGGGACTCGACCACGACCGCCGAGCCCGTCACCGTGGTCGCGTCCACCTCCTGCAGGTCGGGCCGGTACGCCCCGACGGCGTTGACGTGGACACCCTCCGGCAGCAGCGAGCCGTCGAAGACCGGCGTGGCGCTGGTCGTGCAGGCGCAGATCAGGTCGGCCTCGGCCACCGCCTCGGGCCTCGCCACCCTCCCGGCCAGCCCGAGCTCGTCACGGGCCCGGGCCGCCAGTTCCTCAGCGCCCGCGCGGGTCCGGGACACCACAGCCACGTCGCTGAGCGGGAACAGCGCGTCCATCGCGAGCAGGTGCGCGTGCGCCTGGGGCCCCGCCCCGAAGATGACCAGCCGGCTCGCATCGGGTCGCGCCAGGTACCGGGTGGCCAGTCCCGACACCGCCGCGGTCCGCAGCGCCGTCAGCGCCCGGGCGTCGAGCACTGCGGACGGCGTGAGCCCGGGAGGATCGAACAGCACGAACACCCCCTGGATCCGGGGTACCCCCCGTGCCGGGTTGTCCGGATCGATCCCGACCAGCTTCACGCCGCCACCTCCGTCGAGGAAGGAGGGCATCAGCAGCAGCTCCTGGTCCCCGGCGTGGACATGCTGCCGCGGCGGCGTCTCGCCGAGCCGGCCGCTGACGATCGCCTCCTCCAGCGCACCGATCGCCGCGGACATGGGCAACAGCTCCCAGACCTCGTCGTGGTCGACCACCTGCATCGTCGCGCTCCCCTCTCATCGCGTCCGCACCGGGTCTGGCACCGTTGACCGCCGTCCAGGCCCGCTCACCGCAGCACGAACCCGACCCCGAGCTCATCGTCGGGCTCGAGCACGAAGGTGTGCTGCCCCGTCCGGGCCGCGCGACCCTCCACCTCGGTGTCCCACCGGTTGCGGGCATCGGAACCGGGCTGACACCCCACCAGCCGCCCGAGGAAGCGGGTCCCCACCAGCGAGTCGTGGACCAGCGTCTCGCCGACCGCGAGCTCGCCGCGCTCGCCCATGATGGCCAGCCGGGCCGAGGTCCCGCTGCCACAGGGTGAGCGGTCCACCTGCCCATCGGCGAACACGGTCACGTTGCGCTGGTGCGCCGTCGCGAGCCGGTCGAAGAAGATCACGCCGTACAGCCCGACCTCCCCGGTGTCGTCAGGCAGCCGGAGATCCAGCTCGGCGTTGGCGGCGGCCTGGATGGCCCGTCCCCACCCGATCAGCGCCGGCAGGTCCGCCGGTACCACCTCGAGGCCCAGCCGGGCAGCCTCGATGGCGGCGTAGAACGCGCCACCGTAGGCCACATCGAGGTGGAGTGGACGGCCGTGGACCTCGAGTTCGACGTCGAGGGTGTGGACCACCGAGGGGACGTTGCGGAACCGAGCCGCCGCGGGGCGTCCGTCCTCCAGCGCGACGACGGCCGCCACCCTGCCCGAGGGGACGTCGATCACGACGCGGTGCTCAGTGGCACCCGGGGCCGGCGTGACCAGGCCGGTCTCGATCGCCCAGGTTGCCAGCGCGATCGTGCCGTGTCCGCAGGCGGTGGAGAAGCCGTCGTTGTGGAAGAACACCGTGCCCAGATCACCACCGTCGTCGTCGGGTGGGGTGAGGAAGCAGCCGTACATGTCGGCGTGGCCCCGCGGCTCGCGGCAGAGCAGGGCCCGGATGTCATCGAGGTGGGACTGCGCCCAGCGCCGGCGCTCAGCCACGGTCCGGCCGCGGGGTGTCGCGACCCCCGCCGTGACGATCCGGAACGGCTCCCCGGCGGTGTGGTAGTCGGTGGTGGTCACCATCGTCATCGCGAGCACCGTCCTCGGGGTCGGGCAACCAGTCAAGCAGAGTGGGCCGGGCGCCCCGAGCCCCGCCTAC
>SLQK01000325.1 GCA_007131525.1 Nitriliruptoraceae bacterium
CCTGCCCCGCCCGCGCCACCTCCAGCACCTGCTCCGGCGACAGGTAGGCCGGCAGGTCCTGCTTCGGCGGCCAGGCGAAGGTGCAGTACCCGCAGGCATCCCGGCACAGATGGGTCAACGGGACGAACACCTTGCGCGAGTAGGTCACCCGACGCCGGCCATCCGGCGACCGCCCCCACCCACCCGCCGCGTACCACGGCGCCGCATCCCGCACCCGACCCGCCACCGCGAGGAGGCGGTCGAGATCACCGTCCCGAGCGGTCAGCAGCGCGGTCGCCTCGTCACGGGTCAGCGTCCGGCCCTCCTCCGCCCGATGCAACGCCCGCGGCAACAACCGCGCCAGGACCTGGGGTTCGAGCTCGGACATGCGGGTCCTCCCTGTCGACGGCGAGCACCCTACCCACCCGTCCAGGACCTACCCTGCGGCGCCCCGGCGACCCGCAGAGGGACATGATGTACACGGTGCTGGCAGGTGGGGTGGGTGCCGCCCGCTTCCTGCGCGGCCTGACCCACCTCGTTCCCCCCGACGAGGTGGTCGCTGTCGTCAACGTGGGCGATGACCTCACCCACCTCGGGCTCAGGGTCTGTCCCGACCTCGACTCGATCACCTACTGGCTCGCGCGTGTCGTCCACCCCGAGCAGCAGTGGGGTCGGGCCGACGAGACCCATGTCGTCGCCTCGGAGCTCGAGCGGTTCGGGCACGAACCCTGGTTCACCCTGGGCGACCGCGACCTCGCCACGCACCTGCACCGCACCCTCAGGCTGGCCGAGGGCGCACGCCTCTCTCAGGTCACGACCGAGGTCGCGCGCGCCTTCGGGGTCGACCTGCGTCTCCTGCCCGCCACCGACGACGAGGTGGCGACCAGGATCACCACCGCCGACGGCCGCGACCTGCACTTCCAGGAGTACTGGGTGCGGGAGCGGGGTCGGCCGGAGGTCGCCTCGGTCCGGCTCGCCGGGGCGGAGCACGCGGTCCCCGGACCCGGGGTGCTCGAGGCGATCGAGGGCGCCGAGGTGGTGCTCGTCGCCCCGTCCAACCCCGTGGTGTCGATCGGCACGATCCTGGCGGTGCCGGGGATCCGCGCCGCGATCGAGCGGACCACCGCACCGGTCGTCGGCGTCTCCCCCATCGTCGGTGGGGAGGTGGTGCGTGGCATGGCGCACCGGCTGCTGCCGGCGGTCGGCGCCGAGGTGTCCGCGGTCGGCGTGGCGCGCCACTACGGGGAGCTGCTCGACGGGTGGGTCATCGACCGCGCCGATGCGGACCGGGCCGAGGAGGTCGGGGCGCTCGGCATCGCCTGCGAGGTCACCGACACCATGATGGACGATGTCGAGGTCGCGGCCGCGCTCGCCGGTACGTGCTTGGAGCTGGCCGCGTCGATCCGGGCCAGGGCGGACCGATGAGCCGCGACGGGGTCAGCATCATCCCGCTGCCGAGCGCCCAGCGGGTCCAGCCCGGCGACGATCTCACCGCGCTGTTGCTGACCACCCTCGAACGGCACGGGGTGGCACCGGTCGACGGCGATGTCGTCTGCGTCGCCTCGAAGGTCGTGAGCCTTGCCGAAGGCGCCCTGGTCGACCTGCCGCCCGGCGACCCGCGCGCAGCCCGCCGCGAGCTCGCCCGCCAGCAGGCTGCCGAGGTGGTCGCCGAGGCCCCGTGGGTGCTGATCACCCGGACCGTCCACGGCTTCGTCGCGGCCAACGGTGGCATCGACGCCTCCAACGTCGGCGGGGATGGCGCCCTGCTACTGCCCCGCGACCCAGACGCGTCAGCGGCGGCGCTTCGGGCGGGGCTCGCCGCCGCCACCGGACGCGGGATCGGCGTGGTGATCACCGACACCTTCGGCCGGCCGTGGCGTCGCGGCCAGACCGAGGTGGCGCTGGGTGTCGCCGGGCTGCCCGCGCTGCGCGACGAGCGCGGTGGGGTCGACCTCGACGGTCGGCCCCTGGAGGTCACCGAGGCGGCCCTGGCCGATGCGGTCGCGGCGGCCGCCGACCTCGTGCGCCGCAAGGACACCGGGACCCCCTTCGTCCTCGTGCGCGGCCTCGACACCGCGGGACTGCCCGACGGCACCGGGGCCGACCTGATCCGCCCGCTGAGCGAGGACCTGTTCGCCACCGGTGGGCCGACCGCCGCCGAACGGGCCGTCGCCCGCCGCCGCACGGTGCGCCGCTTCGCTCCGGGCGTCGCCGTGCCCGCCCACGTCCTCGCCGCGGCGGTGGCCGCCGCCGGCACCGCCCCGGCACCCCACGGCACCCGGCCGTGGCGCTTCCTGCGGCTCAGGCACGCGACCCGCCACCGCCTGCTCGACGCCATGGCCACCCGGTGGCGCGCCGATCTCCTGGGCGACGGGGTCGCCGAGGAGGTCATCGCGCGCCGGCTGGCGCGCTCCGACGCGGTGCTGCGCACCGCCCCCGAGCTGCTGCTGCCCGGGGTCCGGCTCGACGAGGCGCACCACTACCCCGACGAGCGACGGCGACGCGCCGAGCGCGACCTGTTCGTGCTGTCCGGAGGGGCGGCGCTCCAGAACCTGCAGGTGGTCCTGGCGGCCCACGGCTTCGGCACCGCCTGGATCAGCTCCACGGCCTTCTGCCCGGACACCGTCCGCGACGTCCTCGCGCTCCCGGCAGCGTTCGAGCCCCTCGGGATGGTGGCGGTGGGCGCCCCCGCGACCCCACCACCTCCCCGGGGGCCGCTCGCAGCGGACGGGCTCCTCGCGGACGTCTGAACCCCCTGCCGGGACCGGTTGGCGCCGCCGGCCACGGGGTAGCCTCCCGGCCCAGCCCTGACGCGATGTCGCCCCACCCTGGGACCGATGGGCGCCGTCACGACGTCGATCCTGGAGCGGCACCGTGGCCGAACGTGAGAAGATCCCCAACAAGCAGCGCCGGGCCCTGGCCCGCGAGGAGCGTCGCCGCGCCGAGGCCGAGGCGGCCCAGCGCAAGCAGACCCGCAACTGGCGGAACGGTCTGGTCAGCTTCGTCGTCGTCGGGGTGATCGCCGCGGTGGTGTTCCAGGCCTTCGCCGGTGGGCCGGAGACGATCGACGACGCGATCCTGCTCTCCTCGGTGGAGGTCGAGGCGGCCCGGGAGGCGGCTGGCTGCGAGGTGCTGGCGGAGCGGGCCCCGCTGCCTGACCGGTCCCACTTCGAGAACAGCGCCCAGGTCGATCCGGAGACCATCTACACCGACACGCGCCCGACCCACTCCGGCCCCCACACCGTCGGGGTGCACCCGATCACCGCGGCGGCCTCCCGGCAGATCGACGAGGTCTCCTCCACCCACAACCTCGAGCACGGCACGGTGATCGCGTGGTGGGACCCTGAGCGGATCGACCGGGCCACCGCCGGCCAGATCGGTACCTGGGCGTCGACGCTCAACGCCAACGGCTTCCGGCGCGACGCCGCCGGGGTCGGGATCATCAGCTCCCCTTACGAGGAGCCCGGCATCAGCAGCGGGAAGGCCATCGCACTCCGGGCCTGGGGCACGGCCATGGACTGCGACGTCTGGGACGAGACCGTCGCCAACGCCTTCGTGCTCGACCACTTCGGGTCCCACGGCATCGGTCCGGAACGCTCGCTGGCCCCCTTCCCCGAGGGTGTGCTGACCTACGAGGACCGCGAGGTGGACGACACCACCGAGGAGGACGCTCCCATCGACGGCCGCAGCCCGGCCGAGGGTATGGAGGAGCTGTCACCCGAGGACCGGGAGGGCGTCGTCACCGACGAGGAGGTCGACACCGCCGACGACACCGAGGACACCGACGGGCCCTAGCCGCCACGAGGCGGCTGCTGGCCGGTGGTCCGGGCCCGCGCCCGCACCCGCGGGGCGACCCCCGGGGCACGCCCGCGGATCCGCCGCCACCAGGTCCGGATCCACGGCCCCCACCGGAATCCTCGCGCGTGGACCTCGGCGACCTCCGTGGCGGTCAGCGAGGCCCGAGCGTCCAGCTCGCGTCGCCTCGCCCGGGCCGCGGGCAGGCCCCGCAGCTGTCGGAGCGCCCCCGGAAGGGCGCTGGGCACGGTGACGATCAACTCGACGAGCTTGAGCCCGCTGGTCACGAGGATCGCCGGCCAGTCCCGTCCCCGTGGGGCGTCGCAGGTGACCGTGACGAGCAGCCGGTTCGCGAGGTTGAGCGCCTCCACCCGCGACGTGCGGCGCGGGCCCGCGCCACCGCGCTCGTGGGTGGCGGTCGCGGCGGGCTCGTACCAGGCCGTCCATCCCCGACGTCGGGCCCGCCAGTCCACCTCGATGTCGTCGAAGTAGGCGACGAGGTCCTCGGTCAGCACCTGCCCGTCCCGCCAGCGCACGTCGTCGAGCATCGCGCGTCGGTGCAGCACACAGGCACCGGACGCGCCGAACACCTCGCCGGCGGGGTAGGCACCGCGGTCGGGCTCGCCCTCCCCCCGGTTGCGGTAGAGCCTGGCGGTGGTCAGCTCGTGGCCGGTGGTGTCCAGGACGGGCCGTCCGTCGGGACCCGGGACCGCCCGCAGCAGCTTCGGCTGCACGCTGCCGCACCGGGGATCGGCGGCGAGCCGGGCGACGCACACCCCGACGAGGTCGGGTGTGAGCACCACGTCCGGGTTGACGAGCAGCACGGCGCCGACCTCGGGGGCCAGGGTGGCCAGCGCGTCGTTCACCCCACCGCAGAACCCGCGGTTGGTCGTCGACCGCAGCAACCGGACGGGGTGGCGCACCGCTGCCTGCTGGGCCTGGCGGACCGCCGCCACCGAGGCGTCCACCGAGGCGTTGTCCACCACGACCACCTCGAGGTCGGGGTGGTCCTGGGCTGCGAGGCTGGCGAGCAGCGCCGGCAGGTGGTCGGCGCTGTTCCAGCTGACGACGATCGCAGCGACGCGCACGGAGCTCAGCCCCGGGCCTGGCGGCGCTGGAGCCGCGGCAGCGGGATCGGCCCGACGGGCCCGTCGCCCGTGCGGCGGGCCGGCCCCTCGGTGACCACGGCGGTGGCGGAGAGGTCGACCAGCCCCGCACCACCAGGGGCCGGCTGGACGGCGAACCGGGCGGCGTCGGCGATCACGGCCCAGGTCTCACGGCCCGAGGCGTCGGTCACCGAGCAGGCCAGCGCGTAGTGGCCGGCCAGCAGGTGCGCGGTGAACCGGACCTCGACCGTGGCCTCCTGGTCGGGCTCGAGCGGGCCGACACCCACGCCCTGCCAGGTGGTGTGCAGCTCGTAGAGGTGGGTGCCGTCGCCCCGCGTGATCACCACCCCGACGGAGCACACGTCGACGTGGGTCAGCGCCCGCAGCCGGATCCGTGCCGTCAGGTTGGTCGAGGGCGCGACCTCCGTGGCAGCCCGGCCGTCGGCGCTGACCAGCACCACCTCGTCGATCGCGACCTGCCGCGCCCCACGACGACGGGCGACCTTGGGGGCCGCACGGGTGGCGACCCGCTGCCGGTAGAGCTCGACACCCTCGGTGACCGGACCATCGAACACCACGTGGCCGCCGTCGAGCACGATCGCGCGGTCGCACATGTCCCGGACCGCGTCGAGGTCGTGGCTGACGAGCAGGAAGGTCTTCCCCTCGTCGCGGAAGGCCCGCATCCGCTCCAACGACCGCTCCTGGAACTCCGCGTCGCCGACCGCGAGCACCTCGTCGACCAGGAGGATGTCGGGATCGACCATGACCGCCACCGCGAACCCGAGCCGGACCTCGAGCCCCGAGGAGTAGGTGCGCACCGCAGTGTCCAGCAGGTGCCCGACCCCGGCGAAGTCGACGATCTCGTCGAACCGCTCGGCGATCTCCGCCCCCGACAGCCCGAGGATCGCCCCGTTGAGCCGGATGTTCTCCCGACCGGTCAGGTCACCGTGGAACCCGGCGCCGAGCTCCAGCAGGGAGGCCACGCGACCGTTGGTGAGCACCGTGCCGTCGTCGGGCAGCAGGATCCGGGCCAGCAGCTTCAGCAACGTGGACTTGCCGGAGCCGTTCGGCCCGATCACCGCCACCGACTCCCCGTGCTGGACGGTGAAGCTCACGTCCTCGAGGGCGTTGAAGTCGGTGTAGGAGGTGCGGCGCATCCGGTACAGCCGTTCCTTGAGCCCGGTGGGCCGCTCGTGGTACAGGCGGAAGGTCTCGGTCACCCGGTCCACCACGATCGCCGGTTGGGTCGGGTCCATGGCGGCGCCGGCCAGCTGCCCGATGCTGCGGCGCGAGGGGTCGGCCGACACGCTCACACCTCCTTGGCGAAGGTGCGGGCACGCCGGAGGAACACCAGGTAGCCGGCGAGCAGCGCCACCAGCGCCCAGCCGGACGCCATACCGGTGGCAGCCAAGCTCGGCCAGGCGGGCGGACCGTCGACCAGCGGCGTCACGACGTCGCCGGTGGCGCTGACCGAGCCGTAGAGGCCGAGCCGCGCGAGCTCGACGAACACCGTCGCCGGGTTGATGGCGATCACGGTCGCCACCCAGGCGAACCGCTCACCCATCTGGGCGGTCACCAGCGCCAGGGGATAGATCACCGGGGTGGCGTAGAACCACACCTGGAAGATCACGACGAACAGCTCCTGGAGGTCCCGGAACGCCACGTTCACCCCGGCGAACCACATCGCGACACCCGAGACGAACACCGTCAGCAGCGCGATCGCGAGCAGCGTGGTCGGCAGGTGCACCAGCACGTCGAGACCGCGGGTGGAGACCAGGTAGGGGCTGAGCACGAGCAGGGCGAGCAGCAGGTGGATCAGCTGCGCGAACACGTGGGACAGGGGGAGCACCTCCCGCGGGAAGTACACCTTCTTGATCAGCTCCGCGTTGCCGACGATCGAGTGGATCGCCCCCTGGCAGGAGTTCTGCAGGAACTGCCAGACGAGGTACCCGGAGATGAAGAACGCGGGGAAGTCGTCCACCGGGATGCGCACGATCTGGGTGAACACGACGCTGAACACCACGGTCATCAGCACCGGGGTCAGCATGGACCAGAGGAACCCGAGGGCGGAGTTGCGGTAGCGGACCTTCAGCTCCTTGCGCACCAGCTGCACCAGCAGCTCCCGGGCGCGCCACAGCTCGACGAGCTTGGTGGAGACGGTCAGCGCGGCCCGCCGCGGCCCGCTGGGCACCAGGGCCGTCTCGGCACCGCCCGACTGCGAGGTCACGTGACCACCCCCCGAGGCCTCCGCCGCCGGCGTGCGGGCGGGTGCGTGACGGAGGCGGGACCGCACCCGGTTCGTGTGTAGCACAGGCTGGCGGACCGGACGGGCCGGGCAGCAGCGCCATCGCACACCATCGGGCTCACCGGCGGTCCGACCGGACGGGGGCCTGGAGGCGCTCCCCCGTCGTGCTGCGGGCGGTCCCACGCCGTTCGACCAGCGCGGTGACGACGACCCAGACCGCCAGTGCCACCGGCAGCAGAGGCCGCAGCAGGCGGCCGGGGCCGCGCAGGCGACGGGCGAGGTAGCGGTCGAGGCTGACGGCGTGGTGCCGGAGCGCGGTGAGCCGTGCCCGTGACGTGGATGCCCCCACGCGGTGCTCGACCACCGCGGCCGGCTCGTACCGCAGCCGCCACCCGGCCGCTCGGAGCCGGTCCCCGAGGTCGAGGTCCTCGACGTAGAGGAAGTAGCCGGGGTCGAACCCGCCCACGGCCTCGAAGGCCTCCCGTCTGAGCAGGAGCGCACACCCCGACAGCCACGCGACGTCCCGGGGCACATCGCTCGGCAGATCGCGGGCGTGGTAGCGACGGGTCCACGGGTTCTCCGGCCACAGTCGTCCCAGGACCGCATGGCCGATGACGGTGGTGGTGTCGAGCGGGCGACGGGCCGAGGCCTGGAGCGCACCCGACGGGTAGCGGACCTGGGGTCCGACGGCCGCGACATCCGTCTCGCCGGCCAGTGTCGCTGCGAGCCGGGTGAGCGCGCCGGGCTGCACCCGCACGTCGGCGTTGGCGACCAGCACGAACCGCGCGCTCGTCGCCCGCACCCCGGCGTTGGCGCCCCGACCGAAACCGGTGTTGGCCAGCGCCAGGACCCGGCTGCCATCAGCACGGTCACGGACCGCGGCGACGGTGCCGTCACACGACCCTGCGTCGACCACCACC
>SLQK01000164.1 GCA_007131525.1 Nitriliruptoraceae bacterium
CGGGGGTCGCGGGGTGCTGCGCGGCAGCACGTGGGCGGGTCAGCGCAGTGGGGTCGGCGGCCACGGGCCGAACACCGGCGCGGCCACGGGTGGCGCCGGCCGGGACGGGCCACCGCGCTCCAGGTGCGCGCGCGCCGCGGTCTGGTCCACCTCCGGCCATCGACGCCAGCGGCCTCGCGGATCACACTGGATCCTGGTCGCACGCCCCGGCAAGTAGGCCAGCGCATCCGCGAGCAGCCACCGCCCAGCGACGACCACCTCGCCGACCCGACCCAGCTGGTAGGTCCCCGGTGGCGCGAAGCGGCCGTCCGCCTCCTCGGCGAGGACCCGCTCGGGTGTGTGGTCCGGTACCCGACCCTCGGTGCGATCGAGCAGCGCCGTCGCCACCGCCGGCAGCCCCAGCACCCAGGTGTCGGTGACGGCGCCAGGCTCGGGGACCAGCGTCAGTGGGACGGCGCCGTAACCGGTGCGGCGGGCCTCGAAGGCGGGCACGTACCCGCGCAGCCGGGCCGGCAGCAGCACCGCTCCGTCGGCATCGAGCCCCTTGTCGTGGAGCCTGCCGGGTGAGGCGTTCGACCCGTAGGCGACGCTGAAGCGGACCTCGCCAGGGCGTCGGAGCACGGGCGCGGCCGCGCCAGGAGCGTCGGCACCGGCGTGGGGCCGCGCAGCCCCCACCCAGGCGTCCAGGTCGAGGTCGAGGGCCACCACCTCGCCGTCGCACACGAGCACGGGCCCGGCGGGCCGGGGGCCGGGGTAGCTGCGGGGATCGAAACGCGGCACGGGCCCTCGGCTCACCCCGTGCCGGGGTCGTCGGGCAGCGCGCCGTGCTCGAGCAGGTGCCGGAAGCCGGCCTCGTCGGCCACGGGGACCCCGAGCGAGCGCGCCTTGTCGAGCTTGGAGCCGGGGTCGGCACCGGCCACCACCACCGAGGTCCGCCCTGACACGCTGCCGGTCACCTTGGCGCCACGTGCCTCCAGGGCCTCCTTCGCCTCGTCCCGGGTGAAGCCCTCCAACGTCCCGGTCACCACCACCGTCCATCCCGCCAGCAGGTCCGCGTCCACCCCGGGTGCGGCGTCCGCCACCTCGGCGTCGGTGGTGATGCCGAGCGCGATGAGCTCATCGACCAGCTGGGCGTTGCGCGGGGTCGCGAACCAGGAGTGGACGGCGCTCGCGATCACCGGCCCGATGCCGTCGATGGCCTCGAGCTCCTCCGGCTCGGCGTCGCGGATCGCCTGCAGGCTCGGGTAGGCCCGCACCAGCGTCTTGGCGTAGGTGGGACCGAGGTGGCGGATGTTCAGCGCCACCAGCACCCGGTCCAGGGGGCGTTGGCGGCCCGCCTCGATGCCGGCGAGCAGGTTGTCGACACGCTTGGTCCCCCACTTCTCGAGCGCCAGGAGCTCGTCGCGTCGCTCGTGGAGACGGAACACGTCGGCGAGGTCCTCGACCAGGCCCTCTGCCAGCAGCAGCTCCACGGTCTGCTCCCCCAGCCCTTCGATGTCCAGCGCCCCGCGGGAGGCGAGGTGGGCCAGGGACTCGCGCAGCCGGTTGGGGCAGTCGACGTTCTCGCAGAAGTGGTGCGCCTCGCCCTCCGGGCGGACCAGGGGCTCGCCGCAGAAGGGGCAGTCGGCGGGCATCGACCAGGGCTCGGTGCCCTCGGGCCGCTCGCTGCGCACGGGTCCGACCACCTCGGGGATCACGTCCCCAGCACGACGGACCAGCACCCGGTCACCGGCGCGCACGTCCTTGGCGTGGACCTGGATCTCGTTGTGCAGGGTGGCGTAGGTGATGGTGGTCCCGGCCACCAGCACGGGCTCGAGCACGGCGTAGGGGGTGGCCTTGCCGGTGCGGCCGACGTTGACCTCGATGGCCTTCAAGGTGGTGGCCTGCTCCACCGGTGGCATCTTGTAGGCGATCGCCCAGCGGGGCGCCCGGGCGGTCGAACCCAGCTCCGCTCTGAGCGCGAGGTCCTCGAGCTTGATCACCACACCGTCGATCTCGTAGCTGACGTCGTGACGGGCGGCGGTCCAGCGCTCGACGTAGGCCCAGACCGCGTCGAGGTCGGTGTGCTGCTCGCTCTGCTCGGCCACCGGCAGGCCGGCGGCGGCCAGGGTGCGCATCGCCTCGGCGTGGGTGGCGAGCTCGATGCCCTCTACCGCCCCCAGCCCGTGGCACCACACCGCCAGCGGGCGGGTGCGGGTCACCTCGGGGTCCTTCTGCCGCAGCGCCCCCGACGCGGCGTTCCGGGGGTTCATGAAGGCGGCCTCGCCCCGCTCGATGCGGGCGGCGTTCATGGCTTCGAAGGCCTCCAGGGGGTAGTAGACCTCGCCGCGGACCTCGAGCAACGCCGGGGGGTCGTCGAGGTGGAGCCGGTAGGGGATGGACTCGATGGTGAGCACCTGGTTGGTGACGTCCTCGCCGGTGGTGCCGTCGCCGCGGGTGGCGGCCGTGGCCAGGACGCCGTCGCGGTAGACCAGGTCGATCGCCACCCCGTCGATCTTCAGCTCGCACCCGTACACGATCCGCGGCGCGTCATCCGGGTCGGCGGCGGCCAGGTCCCGCTCGTCGAGCTCCTCGGGCGTGGCGTCGCTGGCCAGGGCGCGACGGATGCGCTCGGCCCACGCGTCCAACTCCTCGCGGGAGAAGGCGTTGTCGAGGCTCAGCATGGGCTGCGGGTGGGTGACCGGCGGGAAGGCGGTGTCGGGCGGCGCTCCGACCTGCTGGCTGGGCGACGAGGGGGTGCGCAGCTCGGGGTGCTGCTCCTCGATCGCCTCGAGCTCCTGCACCAGCGCGTCGAACTCCGCGTCGGCGAGGTCGGGGGCGGACAGCACGTAGTACCGGTACCGGGCGGTGCGGATCGTGCGAGCGAGCTCGTCGTGGCGGGCACGAGCCTCCCGGAGGTCCTCGGGCACCTCACGACGTTCGCTCACCTGGGTCTCCTCGCCGTGCGACGCCCGGACGGCGTCGCGCCCCGCGGACGGTCCATCGGCGTTCGAGGCTACTGAAGCCGGGGACGACGGGGTCGGTGGGGGCCGGGCCGGGACGGCGCGGCGGGCCGTCGCACGTCAGGCCGGGCTGGTGCTCGCCAGCGGCAGACCCGCCGGCCGCTCCGCGGCGACGACGCGGCCACCGCCCAGGCAGATCTGGTCGTCGGGGGTGTAGACCACCGCGGCCTGCCCCAGCGCCAGTCCGTGCACCGGCTCGTCGAGCTCCACACGGACCCGCTCACCGCCGAGCGCGGTCCGGTCCGTGGCCGTCCCGTCGGCGGTCCCGTCGGCGGTCCCGTCGGCGGTCCCGTCTGCGGGCACGACCCGACCCGCCACGCTGCGACCGTGCGCTCGGATCTGCACCCGCACCGCCCCGGCGGGAGCGGCGCCGCGGGTCCAGTTCGGACGGTCGAGGTCCGCCCAGTGGCACGCGAGCTCCTCACGGGGACCGACCCGCACGGTCCGGCTGGCGGGGTCGACGTCGGTCACGAAGCGGCGCTCGTGGTGGTCGAGGCCGAGACCCCGGCGCTGGCCCACGGTGAAGCGCCACACCCCGTCGTGGTGGCCCAGCACCTCGCCGTCCTGGTCGACGATCGGCCCCGGGGCAGCGGGTAGCCGGTCGGCGAGGTAGCCGGCGGTGTCACCGTCGGGGATGAAGCAGACGTCGTAGCTGTCGGGCTTGGTGGCGACCCGCAGACCGAGCTCCGATGCGAGCGTGCGGATGCGGGCCTTGGGGAGCTCGCCCACGGGCAGCAGCGTGCGGGCGAGCTGGGCCGGGGTCGCCATGTACAGCACGTAGGACTGGTCCTTGGCCCGATCCTCGGCACGGACGAGGTCGACCCCGGGACCCGGTGCCGTCACGGGCCGTCCATCGCGCCGCAGCCGCGCATGGTGGCCGGTCGCCAACGCCTCGAAGCCGAGCTCCTGGGCGCGCTCGAGCAGCGCCGCGTACTTGACGCGCTCGTTGCAGGTCACGCAGGGGTTGGGTGTCGCTCCCGCCGCGTAGGCCTCGGCGAAGGGTCGCTGCACCTCCCGCTCGAACGCCTCGCTGAGGTCCCACACGTAGAAGGGCACACCGAGCACCTGGGCGGTGCGCCGCGCGTCCTGCGCGTCATCCAGGGTGCAGCAGCCGTGACCGGGGACCTGCTCGTCCAGGGGCAGGTCCGCGAGCTTGAGGTGCACACCCGTGACGTCGTGTCCCTGCTCGAGCAGCAGCGCAGCGGCCACCGCGCTGTCGACCCCACCGGACATGGCGACCAGGACCCGTGCCATCAGCGCGCCGGCGAGGTGGGCCGCGGCACGGGACCGGTCGGCACGCCGCGCCCACCCCGGTCGGCCACGGCCACACCCCTGCCGTGGCCCGACCGCAGGCGCGGGATCAGCTCCGTGAGCACATCGATCGCCCGGTCGACGTCAGCGCCGGTGCTCGTCCAACCGAGGCTCAGCCGCAGCGGTGTGCCCTCGAGCCCACAGGCCTCCAGCACCGGGGAGGCCTTCGCCGCACCCGCACCGCAGGCCGCGCCGCCCGAGGCCACGATGCCGGCGGCGTCCAGGCCCAGCGACACCGCGTCGGCGTCGACCCCGTCGAGCAGGAGGTGGACATGGGAGGCCAGCCGCCAGCCGGGATCGGCAGGTCCGGACCGGGCCACCCCCTCCAGGGCGGTCAGCGCGGCGGCGAGGCGCTCCGACAGCACACCCAGCCGAGCCCGCAGCCCCTCCCGGTCCGCCACGGCCGCGGTCAGCGCAGCCCCGCAGGCGGCGTCGAGGGCGACCGCGAAGGTGCCCGACCGCACGCCCCGGTCCTGCCCGCCGCCATGGGCCAGCGGCACCACCGGCAACCCGCGCCGAAGGACCGCGACCCCGACCCCCTGGGGCCCACCGAACTTGTGGGCCGACAGCGCCATGGCGTCCACCCCCCACCGGTCGCCGACGTCAAGGGTGGCCACGGCCTGGACCGCGTCGGTGTGCAGCGGCACACCGCGCCCGGTCAGCGCAGCCGCCAGGCCGGGGACGTCGTTGACCGCGCCCAGCTCGTTGTTGGCGGCCATCACGCTGACCAGCGCGGTCTCCGGGCGCAGCGCCGCCAGCACCCGCTCCACCTCCACGCGGCCGTCGCGGGCGGGGGGCACGACGGTGAGCGTCACATCACCGCGCTCCGCGAGCCATCGCGCCGGCTCCAGCACGGCGGGGTGCTCGACGGCGGTGGTGACCAGATGGGGCACGTGTCGACGACGGTCGCGGGCCGCCCAGGCCACGCCCTTGACGGCGAGGTTGTCGGCCTCGGTGCCGCCGGAGGTGAAGACGACCTCGTGGGGAGAGCACCCCAGCGCGGTCGCGACCTCGTCGCGCGCCGCCTCCACCGCGACCCGGGCCGCCTGGCCGGCGAGGTGGGAGGCGGAGGCGTTGGCCGCGTCCAGCCATGACGACAGGGCCGCGCGAGCTTCGGGGCGCGGCGGCGTCGTGGCAGCGTGGTCGAGGTAGGTCGTCATGACGGTGGCGACGGTAGCGTCGGCCACCATGAGCGCACCCCACTCCTCTGATCGACCGGCAGCACCCGCCGTCCACCACGGCGTCGTGCCGCTGGACCTCGACCTCGGCACCGCCGCCGGCCACCGGCTCCTGCTCCTCAGCCTGGAGCGGTGGGACGGCTGGGCCGACCTGAGGTTCGCGCGGGTCGACACCGGGACGGGCGAGCGCCTGGCACGACGTGTCCCGCCCGCCAGCCAGTGGCGCGTGCGGGTCGACGGGAACCCGGTCGAGGTCATCGACGCGGTCGGACGCGGTGACCGCGCCTTCAGTAACGGCGAGGTGCGACTGGTGCCGCCACCGCCCGCCGGCTGCACGCTGACCGTCGAGGTGCTGCTGACCGCCGGTACGCCGCCGCTCACGGCGACGCTGGTCCTGCCGGGCTGAGGGCGCCGGGCTGAGGGCTGAGGGCCCCGGCATCGGACACCGGGCATCGGACACGGGGCATCGGGCGCCGGTCCCCGACCGGCCCACCGGCCTCGTTGCCGGCCCGAGGGCCGGCCGGCCTCAGTAGGCTGCCGGCTCTCACCCCCCGGGTCCCGACCACCCCTGATCCGGGGTGCTCCGCGACCAGCAGCGAGGTGACGATGGCACCGGCGGATGAGCGCTTCAGGACCCGAGCGGCGGCGCTCGGCATCGAGGTCGATGCCCGTCGCTTCCCCGAGGGCACCCGCACCGCCACCGATGCTGCCCGTGCCGTCGGCTGCGACGTCGCGCAGATCGTGAAGTCGCTGGTGTTCATCGCCGATGACCAGCCTGTCCTGGCCCTGACCTCCGGTGCGAACCGTGTGGACGAGGCGAAGCTGGCCACGGTGGTCGGAGCCGAGCAGGTCCGCAAGGCCTCCGCAGCCGAGGTCCGCGACGCCACCGGGTACGCGATCGGCGGGACCCCGCCCTTCGGGCACGACCAGCAGCTGACCGTGCTCTGCGACCGCGACCTCGCGGCCCAGGAGGTCGTGTGGGCCGCCGCCGGCACGCCGATGGATGTGTTCGCGCTCCCCGCGGACCGGCTGGTCCAGGCCGCCGGCGCCCGCGTCGTCGACCTCGCCGGGTGACAGCCCCGACCCCCGGCCCGCACCGCGGCCTCGAGGTCGTTGCGACGGACGGGCAGGTGGCCGAACGGCCGGCGGCCCGTGCTGATGGCCGTGGTGGGCGGCGTCGCGCTGCGGCACGGTGCCGTGAGCACCCCGATGGCGGAGCGCGCATCCGCGCCACCACGCCACCGCAGCCGACCCCGACAGGAGCACCCATGAGCACGGGCGACAGGTTCACCGGCAAGGCCAAGGAGACCGCCGGCAAGGCCACCGGCGATGATGAACTCGAGGCCGAGGGCCGGACCCAGCACGCCAAGGGCAAGGTCGAGCAGAAGGCCGAGGAGGCCAAGGACACCGTCAAGGGCGCCGTCGAGGCCGCCAAGGACGCCGTCTCCAGCGACAGCGACGACGGGGATCAGGCCTGAGCCACCCCACCTGCAGACCGGTGCCCCGGCCATCGTGGCCGGGGCACCGTCGTGCGCCTGGGGACCGCCGCGGGTCAGCGGTCCAGGTGGGTCACTTACGGGCTTCGAGCTCCTCGACCAGCTTCGGCACGACCTTGTAGAGATCGCCGACGACACCGAAGTCCGCGATCTGGAAGATCGGGGCCTCCGCGTCCTTGTTGATCGCGACGATGTTCTGCGAGGTCTGCATCCCGGCCCGATGCTGGATGGCGCCGGAGATCCCGGACCCGAGGTACAGGGTCGGCGAGATCGTCCGTCCGGTCTGCCCGATCTGGTAGCGGTGCGGGTACCAGCCCGCGTCGGTCGCAGCCCGGGACGCGCCCACCCCGGCCCCCATCACGTCCGCGAGCTGCTCCATCAGCTGGAAGCCGTCCTCGGAGCCCAGCCCACGGCCGCCCGCGACGACCACCGCGGCCTCGCCGATGTCAGGCCGGTCCGCACCGGCGACCTTCTCCACCGACACCACCTGGGCGGCCTTGGCCTCCTCGGTCAGCTCGATGTCGACGGCCTCGAGCTGAGGCGCGCCGCCACCGGACTCCTCGGCGGGGAAGGCGTTGGACGACACGCCGATGAAGGACAGCTTGCCCTCGGCGAAGGTCGACTTGGTGATCATGTCACCGCCGAAGACCTCCTTGGTGGCCACCCACCGGCCGTCCTCGGCGAGTTCGATCCCCGACACGTCGGTGATGACCCCCGCCTCCATCCGGATGGCGAGGCGGGACGCGACGTCCTTGACGTGGTTGGACGACGCGAACAGCAGCGTGTCCGCCTCGGAGGTGTCGATCAGGTACTCGAGGGCCTCGACCTGCGGCAGGGTCACGTAGCCGTAGGCGTCGGCGGAGTCCCAGTGGTACAGCTTGCCGGCGCCGTAGGCACCGAGGGTGGCGGCGGCATCGGCCGCGCCGGGGCCGAACCACACCGCGGCGACGGTGTCACCGGTGATCTCGGCCAGCTCCCGGGCCTTGGTCAGCATCTGCAGGCTGACCTTGCGCGGCCCGTCGTCGCTGTGGTCGATCAGAACCA
>SLQK01000056.1 GCA_007131525.1 Nitriliruptoraceae bacterium
CCCCAACGCGGACCCGCCGGTCTGCCGGATCATGGACTGGGGCAAGGCCCGCTACGAGGAAGAGCAGAAGCAGAAGCAGGCCCGGAAGCGCCAGAGCCAGATCGCGGTCAAAGAGATCAAGATGCGCCCCAAGATCTCGGACAACGACTACGGCACCAAGTCGAGCCACGTCCGCCGGTTCCTCGAGGACGGCGCCAAGGTCCGGGCCTCCATCATGTTCCGTGGTCGTGAGATGACCCACACCGAGCTCGGGCTCAGGCTGCTCGACCGGCTGGCGGAGGACATGAGCGAGCTCGCGACCGTCGAGGCCGCACCCAAGGTCGACGGCCGCAACATGGTGATGGTGCTGGCGCCCCTGAAGGGCAAGCAGCCGAAGGACGACGGTGGGGCAGCTCCCACCACCGACGACGCCCCGGCGTCCTGACCCACCCCCGGCAGCTGGCCGAGGCACCTGTGTCACCGCGTCGGCGACCACCGGCGCCGTCGCAACCAGCCCTGCGAGACCATCGAGGTAGGACCATGCCGAAACAGAAGACCCACAGCGCGGCCAAGAAGCGCTTCCGTGTCACGCGCACCGGCAAGGTGATGTCGCGGCAGAAGAACCGCGCCCACCTGCTCGGCCACAAGAGCTCCCGCCGCAAGCGCCGGCTGGCCGGGATGCGCGAGATCGCGCCGCCGGACGCGCGCAAGGTCAAGAAGCTGCTCAACAAGTGAGTCGCCCCTGAGCGACACCGCCGCCGGCCGTCATCACAGCGACGCCGGCGCCCACGACCGACAAGGAGCACGACCATGGCACGCGTCAAGGGTGGCGTCCACGCCAAGAAGGGTCACAAGGCGGTCCTCGACCGCGCGAAGGGGTACCGCGGTGCCCGCAGCCGCCGGTTCAAGGTCGCCAACGAGGCCGTCGACCACGCCGGTCGGTACCAGTACGCCGACCGTCGCGCCCGCAAGGGCGACTTCCGCCGGCTCTGGATCGCCCGCATCAACGCTGCGGCCCGCCAGGAGGGCCTGTCCTACAGCCGCATGATGCACGGCCTGAAGCTCGCCGAGGTCGAGGTCGACCGCAAGAACCTGGCCGACCTAGCGGTCCGCGACGCGGCCGCCTTCGCGGCGTTGGTGCAGGTCGCCAAGGACGCGATCGGCGAGGACGCGGCCTGACCCGGCGACGTCCGTGACCGCCGACCTCCCGGTCCTCACCTCCACCCGCAACCCCCGTGTCCAGGCGGCACGGGGGTTGCGTCGTGCACGGGAACGCCGGGCCCAGGGCCGCCACCTGGTGGAGGGGCCCCGCGCCGTCGCGGAGGCGGTGGCCGCCGGGGTGGTCGAGGAGGTGTTCGTCACCGAGCGTGTCGCGCTCCCCGACGCCGACGTGCCGGTCCACCTCGTGGCCGACCATGTGCTCGACCACCTGGCCGATGCGACCACCCCCCAGGGCATCGTGGCCGTCGCCCGCACCGTGCCCGCGCGCCTCGACGACATCGGCGAAGGGGTCATCGTCGTGCTCGACCGGGTCGCCGATCCGGGGAACGCCGGCACGATCCTGCGGACCGCCGATGCCCTGGGCGCTGCGGCCGTCGTCCTGACCGCCGGCAGCGTGGACCCCTTCGCGCCCAAGACGGTGCGGGCCGCCGTGGGCTCGACCTACCACCTCCCCGTGGTCACCGAGGTGACCCTCGCCGAGGTCGTCGCCCTCGCGCGTGCGACGCAGCGCAGGGTGCTGGGGCTGGACGCCGCCGGCACCGAGGGGCTGGAGGCCCTCAGCGCCGCGGCCCCGTCGGTGTGTCTCGTGCTCGGCAACGAGGCCCACGGGCTGGACGCGGACAGCGCCGCCCTGCTCGACGGCACCGTGGCGATCGCGCTGCATCCCCGGGCCGAGTCGCTGAACGTGGCCGCGGCCGCCGCGATCGCGATCCACGCCGCGACGCGCGCGTGAGGGACACCACGGCCTCGCACCCGGGCCGAGGCGGCGGATCGGGGCGTCTACCCTGCGGACGGCCGGCGGCCGGCACGGGCCGCCCGGCGACCGGGCGCCGAGGGCGCCGAGGCTGCCGGTACCACGAGGAAGGCACACCGTGAGCACGCTCGACGAGCTGCGCGAGAGGGCGTTGGCCGCCATCGCCGATGCCCAGGACCTCGACGCGCTGGACCAGGTCCGGGTCACCTTCACCGGCAAGCGCTCCGAGCTCGCCGGCGTCCAGGCGACGATGCGCGACCTCGACGCCGAGGGCCGCAAGGCGCTCGGTCAGCAGCTCAACGCCTTCCGGGCCGCGTTCCAGGAGGCCTTCGACGCCCGCCACCACGCCCTCGGCGAGGCGGCGCTGGCCGCCCGCCTCGAGCACGAGCGCCTCGACCTCACCCTGCCACCTCGCCGTCTGCCCCCGGGACGACCGCACCTGCTGACCCAGGTGGAGGAGGAGATGCTGGCGGTGTTCATCGGGATGGGCTTCCGGGTCGCCGAGGGACCCGAGGCCGAGGCCGGCGCCTACAACTTCGACCTGCTGAACATCGAGCCGGACCACCCGGCCCGCCAGGAGATGGACACGATCTACGTCGCCGGGTACGACGACGTGGTGCTGCGCACCCACACCTCGCCGGTCCAGGCCCGGGTGATGACCACCCAGGCCCCCCCGATCGCCGTGGTGGTGCCGGGGCGGACCTACCGGGCCGATGCCGTGGACGCGACCCACTCGCCAGTGTTCAGCCAGATTGAGGGGCTCTACGTCGACGAGCATGTGACCATGGCCGACCTGCGTGGGACCCTGCTGGCCTTCGCCCGGGCCCTGTTCGGTGCCGATCGCGACATCCGGCTCCGCCCGTCCTTCTTCCCCTTCACCGAGCCGAGCGCCGAGGTGGACGTCTCCTTCGACGGTCCCGGTGGCCACCATGGCTGGCTGGAGATCCTCGGGGCCGGCATGGTCGACCCCAACGTGCTCGAGATGTGCGGGATCGACCCGGAGCGCTACTCCGGGTTCGCCTTCGGGATCGGGATCGAGCGGGTGGCGATGCTCCGTCACGGCGTCCGCGACATCCGTGAGCTGTTCGAGGCCGATGCCCGCTTCCTGACCCGCTTCTGACCGACACCCGACGCCGGGCCGAGGGCACCGTCGCCGTCGCGCTCGGCGTTCGGGGGCCGCCGGCCCGCACGACCGCAGGGGAGGACCACCCGTGAAGCTGCCGCTGTCCTGGTTGAAGGACCTGGTCGAGTTCGACCTCGGCGTCGAGGAGCTGGTGGAGGTCATGAGCCTCTCCGGTCTGGAGGTGGAGTCGGTCACCGCCCCGGGGGCCGGTGCCGCGGGCATCCGCACCGCCCGCGTCCTGCACTGGGAGCCCCACCCCGAGGCGGACAAGCTGCGGTTCGTGCGGGTCACCGGTGACGGCGGTGACGGCGAGGTGGAGGTCGTGTGCGGCGCGGCGAACTTCGACGTCGGCGACGTGGTCGCGCACGCGCTCCCGGGCGGGCATGTGCCCGGGGTCACCGGGCCCGACGGCAGCAGGGGGATGGACCTGTCGTCGCGGACCATCCGCGGGCTGACCTCCCACGGCATGCTGGCCTCGCCCAAGGAACTCGAGCTCGGCGAGGATGCCGGCGGGATCCTCGTCCTGCCGGCGGACACGCCGCTGGGCGCCTCCCTCGATGACCTGATCCCCGTCGGCGAGCCCGTGATCGAGATCGCGGTCCAGGCCGACCGGGGCGACCACCTGTCGGTGCTCGGCGTGGCCCGCGACCTCGCCGCGATCCTCGACACCCGCTGGCGGGCCCCCGAGGTCCCGGACCGGCCCGCCGGGCCCAGCATCCCCGTCGCCCTGCACACCGACGGGTGCGCGTCCTTCCACACCTGGGTGCTGGAGGACGTGACGATCGGTGGCTCGCCGCTGTGGCTGCGTCAGCGCCTCACCCAGTCCGGCATGCGCCCCATCGACGTGGTGGTCGACGTGACCAACCTGGTCATGCTGGAGCTCGGGCAGCCCCTGCACGCCTTCGACCTGGACCGCATCGGTGGCCCGTCGCTGACCGTGCGGGAGGCCGTCGACGGGGAGCGGCTGGTCACCCTCGACGACGTCGAGCGGACCCTGGCCGCCGGTGACCTCGTGATCGACGACGCCGATCACCCGGTGAGCCTCGCCGGGGTGATGGGTGGGCTGGACACCGAGGTGGTGGCCGACACCCGGCGCGTGCTGCTCGAGGCCGCGGTGTGGGAGCCGATCACGATCCGCCGCACCTCCCGCCGCCTCGGGCTGGTGAGCGAGGCGAGCATGCGGTTCGAGCGTGCCGTCGACCCTGCGGGCGCGGCTCGGGCGGTGGCACGGGCCGCGGACCTGCTGGTGTCGCTGGGCAGCGCGTCGGCCACCGGCAGCGACGTCGTGACGACCGAGCCGGCCCCGGCGTGGTCTGAGCGGCCGAGCGTGCGGCTCGACCCGGCCCGGGTCCGCGGCACCCTGGCGGTCGACCTGTCGGACGACGCCCAGATCGCGCTGCTGGATCGGGCCGGGGCCCGAGTCGTACCGGCGCCGGACGGCGCTGGGTCGGCTGGTGGTGCCGGGTCGGCTGGTGGTGCCGGGTCGGCTGGTGGTGCCGGGGCCGCCACGAGCCACCTCGACGTCACCCCACCGACCTGGCGCCCGGACCTGGCTCGGCAGGCGGACCTCACCGAGGAGATCGCCCGGCTCCACGGCTACGAGAACATCCCCGACCACCTCCCGACCCTGCCCACCACCGGGGGGCTCACCCCCAGCCAGCGGGCCGAGCGCACGGCCCGGGAGCTGGCCCTGGCCGCCGGGTTCCACGAGGCCAAGACCCGACCCTTCGTCGGCGCGCAGGCGATCGCAGGCGTGCTGCCCTCCGAGGGGCGGGTGCTGCTGGCCAACCCGTTGGCCCAGGACGCTGCCGCGATGCGACCGTCCCTGCTGGAGGGGCTCCTGCAGGCGGTGCGGCACAACCACGGTCAGGGCCGTCCCGGCGTGGCGCTGGCGGAGCTCGGGCGGTGCTTCCGGCCGGTCGACGACCCGCTGGGTCCGGCGCTCGACGCGATCATCGGCACCGGGTGGCGGTGGACCGACCCCGTGGGTGAGCCGATCCCGCTGCAGCCGCGGGTGCTGGCCCTGGCGGCCCAGGGACGCAGGCTCGGCGAGGGGTGGCTCGACACCGAGGCCACGTGGTCGGTGTGGGACGTGCTGGACGTGCTGGACCGCGTGGCGCGCCGGCTCGCGCCGCCGGACGATCCCAGCTGGCGGGTCGAGCGTCACGCCATCACCCGCGAGGGGTTCCACCCCGGCCGCACCGCTGCGCTGGTGCTGCAGGGCCAGGAGATCGGCGTCGTCGGGCAGCTGCACCCGGAGGAGGCGGAGCGACGCGACCTGCCGGAACCGGTGGTGGTCGGTGAGCTGCTGCTCGAGCCCTTCCTGGCGGCGACCCCCGAGGCGGGGCACCCGCCCGTGCCGGCCCGGACCCTGGTCCGGCACCCGGCGATGACCGTGGACGTCGCGCTGGTCGCCGACGACGAGGTGACCTACGCGACCCTGGAGGGCACCGTCCGCCAGGCGGTCGGGCCGCTGCTCGATGAGCTGTGGTTCTTCGACGAGTACCGCGGTGCGCAGGTCGGCGAGGGCCGGCGCAGTGTCGCGATGCGGCTCAGGCTCCAGGACCCGGCGCGCCAGCTCACCGATGCCGACGCCGAGGCGGTCATCGAGTCGGTGGCGGAGGCCGCCGAGGCGATCGGGGCGACGCTGCGACGCTGACACGCCCGGCACGGGTGGTGGGGGCTGGTGGCTGGCCCGGTGGGTGGTGTGGTTGGTGGCCGCCCGGCCGCCCGGCCGCTGGCCGGCGGGCCGGCTGGTGCGCGGACGGGGCCCAGGGGATGGAGATCCGGGGACAGGGGCCAGGGGACGGAGGAGGAGCGGTGGTGGAGGAGCGATCGCAGGAGGGTGCGTGGCCGGACGCGGGTCCGGTGACGGATGACGGGCTCCCGTCGCAGCGGAGCGCCTTCCCCGTGACCTGGCCGCTGCCGACCCGCTGGGCCGACAACGATCACTACGGCCACGTCAACAACGTCACCTACTACAGCTACTTCGACACCGCCGTCAACGGCTACCTCATGGAGATCACCGGCGGTGACATCCGTGAGCTCGAGGCGGTCGGGCTGGTCGTCGAGACGGCGTGCCGCTTCCTCGCGCCGGTGTCCTTCCCCGACCACCTCGAGGTCGCCCTCGCCGTCAGCCGCCTCGGTCGATCCTCGATCAGCTACCGGATCGGGCTGTTCCGGGCGGGGGAGGAGGAGCCGGTGGCGCTGGCGCGCTTCGTGCACGTCTACGTGGACCGAGCGACGCGGTCCACCACGGCCGTGCCGGAGGTGATCCGCCGGGCCGTGACGCCGCTGCTGCTGCCGAAGGTCGCTGCCGGTCGCTGAGCGCACCGACGCCGCGGACCACGGCGTGGCGCGGTCCCTACCATCGGGGGCATGGCGACGATCCAGCTCCCCTACGGCGTCTCGGTGCCCGAGGCGGAGCTCGAGGTGCGGGCCGTGCGCTCGGGCGGGCCCGGCGGCCAGAGCGTCAACACCACGGACTCCAAGGTGGAGCTGCGCTGGGACGTTGCCAGCTCGACGGCGCTGTCCGATGCCCAGCGTTCCCGGCTGCTCGAGCGGCTCGCCTCCCGGCTGACCAGCGACGGTGTGCTGATCCTGACCGGCTCGGAGCACCGGAGCCAGCACCGCAACCGGGCCGCGGTCCTCGCCCGGTTCCGGGCGATCGTCGGCGAGGCGCTGGTCCCGCCCCGGCAGCGCCGCCGGACCCGCCCGAGCCGCGCCTCCCAGCAGCGGCGCCTCGACCAGAAGCGCCGTCGCGGTGAACTCAAGCGTCTGCGTCAGCCGCCGAACGCCTGAGCACCGCACGCCGCGGCCCCGCTGCCCTGCGGCCCTGCGGGCCTGCGGGCGTGCGGCCCTGCGGGCCTGCGGCCCTGCGGGCCTGCGGCCCTGCGGGCCTGCGGGAGGTTGGGGAAGGTGGGCATCGGAAGCCGGTGGCAGGGTTCCCCAACGTTGCGGGGGTTCGGCAGGCGTGCGGGGGTTGGGGAAGGTGGGCATCGGAAACCGGTGGCAGGGTTCCCCAACCCTGGTCGGGGCCCGCGGCTTTGGCGTCCCGTCGCCGCCTGGCCCCGCCGCCGCGTGGCCTCGCCCCGCCACCGAGCGCGTCGCCGTCAGAGCAGCGCGGGTCGCTCGAAGTCCTGGTCACGGAGGTGCTCAGCCAGGAAGGCGAGCACCGTCTCGTACCACAGCCGCGCGTGCTGGGGCTTCAGCACCCAGTGGTGCTCATCGGGGAAGTACAGGAACCGGGCCTCCACACCGTGGCGGACCAGGTCGGTCCACAGCGTCACCCCTTCGCTGATCGGCACCCGGACATCCAACTCCCCGTGGATCACGAGCATCGGGGTGCGGATGCGGCCGACGTGCACGTGGGGCGAACTGTCGAGGTAGCGGGAGGGATCGAGGTAGGGGTCGCCGAACTCCCGCTCCCAGAACAGCCCGAGGTCGGTGGTGCCGTGGAAGCCGGGTAACGACCACAGGGAGGCGTGGGTGACGATGGCGCGGAACCGGTCGGTCTGGCCGGCGATCCAGTTGGCGAGGTAGCCACCGAAGGACCCCCCGCCGGCGGCGACGCGCTCAGCGTCGATGTCGGGGCGGGCGGCGACGTCCTCCACGGCCGCCATGACGTCGGTGTAGGGAGCCTGCCCCCACCGGCCCCAGCCGCGCTCGATCCAGGCCCGCCCGTAGCCGGTGGACAGCGCAGGGTCGGGCAGCAGGACGGCGTAGCCCTGAGCGGCCCACACGTGGGGGTTCCACCGCCAGTGCCAGGCGTTCCAGGAGTTCAGCGGCCCGCCATGCAGGAGGACGAGCAGGGGCAGTGGCTCGGCGGCCGTGGCCGGCGCCGTGGCGGGAGCCGCGTCGGGCGCATCGGCCGCATCGGCCGTGGCGGGGGCCGAGTCACCGTCGGCGGCATCGGCTGCCTCGGCCGCATCGCGGTCGGCGG
>SLQK01000237.1 GCA_007131525.1 Nitriliruptoraceae bacterium
GCGAGCTCCGGGTACCCGGCGACACCGTGCTCGTGGACGTCGAGCCCCTCGATCTCCTCCTCCTCGGAGACGCGCAGCTGGCCGATGGCCTTGAGCGTCCCGAACAGGATCGCCGAGGCGACACCGACCCACACGGCGACACCGACGATGCCGATGATCTGCGAGATCAGCAGCTCCGTGCCACCACCGAAGAACAGCCCGCCGTCGGTGGCCGCGAGGCCCACCCACAGGGTGCCGAGGATGCCGCAGGTGCCGTGGACGCTGATCGCGCCGACGGGGTCGTCGATCTTGATCGCGTCGAACATCTTGACCGACAGGGCGACCAGCACCCCTGCGAGCAGGCCCACCAGGACGGCCATGTTGAACGACACCGCGTCCGCACCGGCGGTGATGCCGACCAGGCCGGCCAGGATGCCGTTGGCGGTCATCGCCACGTCCCACTTGCCGTTGGTCAGGCGGGTGTAGATGCCCGCCGCCGTGCCCCCGGCCCCACCGGCCAGCGCGGTGTTGACGATCACGAAGCCGATCAGCTCACCGTCGAGCTCCAGCACCGACCCGCCGTTGAAGCCGAACCAGCCGAAGAACAGCAGCAGGGTGCCGAGCGCCCCGAGCGCGATCGAGTGACCGGGGATGGCGCGGGCCTTGCCCGTCTTGGGGTCGAACTTGCCGATACGGGGCCCGAGGAACGCCGCGCCGACGAGCGCAGCCACACCACCGGTCATGTGCACGATCGTGGAGCCCGCGAAGTCCGCGAAGCCGAGCCCGTCGATCCAGCCGCCACCCCAGGTCCAGGCGCCGACGATCGGGTAGATCAGCCCGGTCATGAGCACGGCGACGGCGACGTAGGCACCGAACTTCATCCGTTCAGCGACGGCACCCGAGACGATCGTGGCCGCGGTGGCCGCGAACATCGCCTGGAAGGCGAAGTCGATCTCGAGCGTCGCGTCGGGATCGTAGGTGTCCCCGAGCAGGAAGAAGTTGTCCGAGCCGAACAGGCCCGCGACCTGCTCGCCGTACATCAGCCCCCAGCCGATGGCGTAGTAGACGAGGATCCCCACCGAGATCGTCATCAGGTTCTTGCCGATGATGTTCGCGGTGTTCTTCGAGCGGGTGAAGCCCGCCTCCAGCATCGCGAACCCCGCGTGCATGATGAAGACGAGCACCGTCGCCACCATGAGGTAGAGCACGATGGTCGCGAGCGCCAGGTCATCCACGCTGATGCCATCCTGCGCGTACGCAGGAGCACCGAGCAGGACCACCAGCGCGGACGTGACCACCCCCAGCTTCAACAGACGCTTCACCGTGTCCTCCAGGTCGACTCGTTGGTTCGGTGGGCTCGCGGGGTGCCATCGGCGCGGCACTGCGCACGAGACCCTGCCCGGTTCCACCGGTACGGTCGCGGACGCTACGGAGGGGGGGTTTCTCCGCCGTTGATCTCGCGTTTCCACCGTGTTTCGTGTCCCGAGGAGCTCCCGCCCGTGACGATCAGGGTCGCTCTCGCGCAACTGGATGCCCGGGTGGGCGACATCGACGGCAACGTCGACCGCGTCCTCGCCGCCTGGCGGTCCGCCGCCGAGCAGGGCGTGGACCTGCTCATCACCACCGAGCTGACCATCACCGGCTACCCACCCGAGGACCTGCTGCTGAAGCCGGAGTTCGTGGCCGCCAACCTGGCCGCGCTCGACCGTCTGGTGACGGACGGACCGCCCGGCTGCACCGCCGTGGTCGGCTACGTCGGCGCTGGCGAGGGTGACGCCACCGACGCCGCCCACTGGGACGTGGCGATGGCGACCCGTCACCTCACCAACTCGGCCGCGGTGCTCCGGGACGGCGCCATCGTCGCCACCTACGACAAGCTGCGGCTGCCGAACTACGGGGTGTTCGACGAGGCCCGCTACTTCACCCCCCGCGACCTGCCCTGCGTGGTGGAGGTCGCCGGTGTCGGGGTCGGTGTGACGGTCTGCGAGGACCTGTGGACCGAGGACGGTCCCGTCCAGGCCGCCGCACGGGCCGGTGCCCGGATCATCGCCAACCTCAACGCCTCGCCCTACCACCGCGGCAAGCGCCAGGACCGTGAGGGCTGGGCCGTGCACCACGCACGGCGTGCCGGCATCCCCGTGCTGTACTGCAACGTCGTCGGGGGCCAGGACGAGGTCGTCTTCGATGGGGACTCCTTCGTGGTGGGGCCTGACGGCGAGGTGGTGGCCCGCGGCGCCCAGTTCCGCGAGGACCTGGTCGTCGTCGACCTCGAGGTGGACGGCGCGCACGGGCCGGGCGAGCCCTCGCACCGCCCGGCGATCGCCTGGCGGCCGACCGAGCGGCTCGATGAGCTCGGCGAGGTCTGGCACGCCCTGACCCGCGCCACCAGGGACTACTGCCACCGCAACGGCTTCCGTCAGGCCATCGTCGGGCTGTCCGGAGGGATCGACTCGGCGGTGGTCGCCGCGCTGGCGGCCGACGCGCTGGGCGGCGAGCACGTCGTCACGGTCGCGATGCCCGCGCCCTACTCCTCCCCCGGCTCGCTGGCCGACGCCGCCGCCTGCGCCGCGGCGCTCGGCACCGACCACCACGTGCTGGCGATCGACGGCCCGCTGCGGGCCGTGAGCGAGCTGCTCGGCGACCTGGTGGTGACCGGCTTCGATCGTCAGGACGGCCGGCAGCCGGGCGTGGCCTACGAGAACCTCCAGTCACGGCTGCGGGGCCTGACCCTGATGGCGCTATCGAACGAGAGCGGCGCCATCGTGCTGACGACCGGGAACAAGTCCGAGTACGCCGTCGGCTACGCCACCCTCTACGGCGACATGTCGGGGGGGTTCGCGCCCATCAAGGACATCCCCAAGCTGCTGGTCTACGAGCTGGCACGCTGGCGGAACCGGACCGGCGAGGTGATCCCGGTCGCGACGATCACCAAGCCGCCGTCCGCGGAGCTGCGCCCGGGGCAGCTGGACCAGGACTCCCTGCCCCCCTACGAGATCCTGGACGACCTCGTCACCGGGTACGTCGAGCTGGATCTGTCGATCGCCGAGCTCGTCGCCAGAGGCCACGAGGAGGCCGTGGTGCGACGGGTGGTGCAGCTGATCGACCGCGCCGAGTACAAGCGTCGCCAGGCGGCACCCGGCCCGAAGATCACCGCCCGGGCCTTCGGGCGGGACCGTCGGGTGCCGATCACCAACGGCTGGCGGGGCTGAGCCGAGGTCAGCCGCGTGACGGCAGCGGCTCGTGGGCGCCGCGGGTGTCGCGACGTCCGCGCTGCGCAGGCGGAGCAGGTCGGGCCGCCAGCCGGGAGGGACGGACGGCGATGGCCACGCCGGTGACCACCGCGGCGACGACGAGGAAGGCGACGACCGGGGCGGTCGCGTCGGCCACGGCCCCGTTGACCGCGGCCGCGATCGGGCGGGAGCCCAGGAACGCCATGGACCACAGGGCCATCACCCTGCCCCGCAGCGCGTCGGGCAGCCGGCTCTGGAGCAGGGTGCTCAGCGAGGTGAGCGACATGGTCATGCCGGCGCCGCCGAGCAGGAACCCGACGATCGCGAGACCCGGCAGCGGCGCGACCCCCGCGAGCGCGGTGCCAGCTGCCAGGAACACCAACCCGATGAGGGCGACCCGGTCGAGCCCGAAGCGCAGCCGCAGCCGGGACAGCACGACGAACACGAGCCCTGCGCCGACCCCGAAGGAGGAGGCGAAGACGCCCACGAGCGTGGCGTCGGCGCCGAAGCCGGCCGCCAGGGCGGGGGTGAGCGTGATGACCGGGTCAGCGCCGACGCCGATCGCCGCGACGCCCAGCAGGAGCAGCCCGATCCCGCGGTCCTCACGGAGGTAGCGCACACCCGCCCGGGCGCGGCGGTCGCCCTCGCCGCCGCCCAGGGCGCGCCCGCGCATCGGCAGGGGCACGAGCAGCAGGGCGAACAGCAGGTTGGTCCCGGCGGCCACCCCGAAGGCGGCCGCCGGCCCGAGCGTGGCGGCGATGGTGGCCCCCAGCGCGGGGCCGGCCGCCCGGGCGACGGTGAAGGGGATCGAGTTCACCGCCACCGCGGCGGCCAGCTCGTTCGGCCGCACGAGGGAGGGGATGAGGGCGTTCATCGCCGGTCCGCCGACCACGAACCCGATGCCGACCACCAGCGCGGTGGCCACGACCGGCCAGGCCCCGGGGAGCCCGTCCACCCCCACGACCGCGATCCACAGCGCCAACCCACCCGACCCCGACGCGGCGATGAGGCGTCCGGCGATCACCTGCCGCCGGCGATCGCCACGGTCCGCCAGGGCACCGGTGAGCGGAGCGAACAGCAGCTGCGGACCGAACTGGGCGACGCTGACCAGCCCGACGACCAGCGCCGAACGCGACAGCTCCCAGGCGAGGATCGCCGCCACGATGTTGTGGACCCAGATCCCCGCGGTGGACAGCGCCTTCCCGGCGAAGAACGGACCGAACACCGGGTCAGCGAGCAGCTGCCACGATGAGCGCGGTGGCGCATCCTCGGGCAGGACCGGGCTCCCCCGTCGCAGGCGCGCGATCACTACGCCACCTCGGCGACGTCGAACCCGTCGAGGAGCCGTTCGAGCAGGGTCTGGAGGCGGTCGACGTCACCCGGCTCCCAGTCCCCGATGGCACGGGCGAGCACGGCACGGCGCCGGTCCGACACCTCGGCCAGCAGCGCCTGACCGGCTCCGGTCAGCTGCAGCCGGGCACGACGTCCGTCGTCGCTGCAGGGCTGCCGGTCGAGCAGCCCGGCGGCGACCGCACGGTCGACCGTCCGGCTCGCCGTCGACGGATCGACGGCCAGCGCCTCGGCCACCGCCCCGATCGTCGGCGCCCGCTCGGAACGCTCGACCGACCGCAGCACCCGGATCGTCTGGAGGCCCACCGTCCCGGCCAGCTCCCCCAGCACCGCGCGGCGGTAGCCCGGACGCTGGAGGACGCGCCGGATCTCCACCAGCGCGTCATCGAGGTGGTCGAGGGCCTGCGGGTCCAGGGGTGCTGGTGCCTGAGCGCGGTCGGTGGTGGTCGTCATGTCTGTGTATGTACCACGCATCTGTCCTCGCCGCAGCTGCCTCACCCGTCCGGTCGGGGTATCGGGTCCAGATCGGCGGGATCGAGCGGTCCCTCAGGGAGACCGTCCAGGTCGGGGACCTGCCGGATGGTGTGCGCCCCCGAGACCCGCAGCACCCGCTCGGCCCGCCGCGCCGCACGGGCGTCGGCGCAGCGCACGCCGACCGCCACGGCACCCGGCACCAGCGGCGAGAAGGTGCGCTCCCAGGAGCTGGCCATGGTGGGTGCCTGCAGCAGCCCCGCCAGCGCCCCGACCGCCGCGCCGAAGAAGGCACCTCCGCCAGCGCCGGCCCACAGCACCGATGCCGAGGTACCCGCCGTGGCCGCCAGCAGCACCGCCCCGAACACCGCGCCGGGGACCATGCCGACGAGCAGCCCACGCAGCACCAACCAGCCCAGCGCCAGGCTCGCGCCCTTGTCGGTCTGGCGATCGCCGTACCGTCCGGCCGTGACCACCTCGATCGGTCCGAGGAGCTCGATGTCGCCGCCGTCGACGCCGGCCCGTGACAGTCGCGTGATGGTCGCCCGGGCCGTCCGGCCGTCGTGGTGGAAGGCGACGAGGTCGGGGTGACCGGGTGCTGCTGCCACCTCGCCGTCCTCCTCACCGGGGTACCGAAACTACGCCACCGGGCGTCGCCGGCACCAGCGCACATCGCGCGCGATCGCGCATCGCTGGTCCGGACCCGGCACACTGTGCGGACCGCCACCGGATGATCCGCTGGACCCACGGCGCACCCGCGCCAGCGCTGGGCCGGCAGGAAGGCTCCTGAGGTGTCCGTTCACACGTCCGTGGACGGGGCCGGCGCACGTCCTGGCCGCCCCGTCTCCATCCACGACCTCGCCGCCGCCAAGGCCCGTCGCGAGCGGTTCGTCATGGTCACCGCCTACGACGCGGGCAGCGCTGCGCTGCTCGACGAGCTCGGTGTGCCCGTGCTGCTGGTCGGTGACAGCCTCGGCATGGTCGTGCTGGGCTACGACTCGACCGTCCCGGTCACCCTCGATGAGATGCTGCACCACACCCGGGCGGTGTCCCGGGGAGCGCGACACGCGCTGGTGGTCGGTGACCTGCCCTTCGGCACCTACCAGGACGGGCCGTCCCAGGCGCTCAGCTCCGCGGTGCGGATGCTGAAGGAGGGCGGTGCCGCGGCGGTGAAGCTCGAGGGTGGTGGGCCGATCGTGGCGACGACCGCCCACCTGGTCCGCGCCGGGATCCCGGTGATGGGCCACGTCGGCCTCACCCCCCAGTCGGTGCACCAGTTCGGCGGGTTCAAGGTGCAGGGCAGGGACGAGGAGGCCGCCGACCGCATCGTGGAGGACGCGGTGGCGCTGGCCGAGGCGGGCGCCTTCGCGGTCGTGCTGGAGGCGGTGCCGGCGGCGGTCGGCCGTCGGGTGACCGAGGCGATCAGCGTGCCCACGATCGGGATCGGCGCGGGTCCCGACACCGACGCGCAGGTGCTCGTCTGGCACGACCTCCTCGGGCTCACCTCGGGACGGCTGCCGCGGTTCGTCAAGGCCTACGCCGACCTCCGGGCGGAGATCAGCGGGGCCATCAAGTCCTTCCAGAGCGAGGTGGCCGACGGGGAGTACCCGGGGCCGGAGCACACCTACTGACCGTCGGCCCCGTTCACCGGAGCAGCCGACCCAGCCGGGTGATCGCCCCCGGGGTCCGCGGCCCCCACCACCACAGGTCCATGCCATCGACCAGGACCGCGGGCAGCCCCGCTTCGTCGAGCTCCTCCGCATCCGTCGGACCGAAGGCGTAGGGCTCGTCGGGCAGCAGCACCACGTCGGGCTGCAGCGCCCGGAGCTCCGCGAAGCTGCCGCGCGGGTAGCGCCCCGTGGGGTCGGTGGGCAGGACCTCGGCACCGACCCGCTCCAGCAGCGACGCCGCGTAGGTGGCACGACCGAGCAGCCACCACCCCTCCTCCTCACCACCCGCCTCCGGGTCGTCACGCCAGACCGCGCAGGCGACCCGCCGGCGCCGGCCCGGTTGCTCGCAGGTCGCCAGGGCCTGCTCGATGGCAGCCACCAGCCGGGACGCAGCGTCGTCGACCCCGAGCGCGCCGGCCAGCCGGTGCAGGCTGCCGGGGAGGTCGGCCAGGGTGCGCACGCGGGTCACGTGCACCGCGAGCCCCGCCGTCCGCAGCCGCTCGACGTCCAGTTGCCGGTTCTCCTCCTCGTTGGCGATCACGAGATCGGGTGCGAGCGCGACGATGGCCGCGTGGTCCGGGTTCTTCGTCCCGCGGACCCGGTGGGCGTGCGGGAACCCGTCCGGCGGGGCCACGCACCACTGCGTGACGCCGACCACGCGGTCAGCGAGCCCCCAGCTCCACAGCAGCTCGGAGAGGTTGGGGACCAGGGAGACGATCCGCTGGACCTCACCGGCGATCAGGACCTCCTCGCCGAGGTCGTCCCGCCGCGGCGCGATGGCGGTCACGGCACCTCGCGGGAGGGCAGGTGGGTCCCCTCGACCTCCCGGGCCAGGACGTAGAGGTAGTCGGCGCACCGGTTCAGGTAGCGCACCGGCGCGTCGTCGGGCAGCAGGCCGGCGCGGTCCATCGCCACCGTGTGCCGCTCGGCCCGACGGCACACGGTGCGGGCCAGATCCAGCGCCGCCGCCGGCCGGTTGCCGCCGGGGACGACGAAGTGCTGCGGCAGCGGGTGCCGGGCCACGCAGGCGTCGATGCGCGCGTCGAGCGCATCGACCATCGCGGCGTCGACGCGGGAGACCCCCACCTCGAGCCGGTCCCAGTGGTCGGCCCGGGTCGCCAGCTGGGCTCCGACGACGAACAGCTCCCGTTGGACGGTGAGGACCGCGTCGTGGAGGTCGCCCTCGAGCTCGGCCCGCGCCAGACCGAGCGCGCTGCAGGTCTCGTCCACGGTGCCGTAGGCGGTGGTGCGGACGTCGTGCTTGTCCACCCTCCCGCCGTAGAGCA
>SLQK01000003.1 GCA_007131525.1 Nitriliruptoraceae bacterium
GCGCCTCGATCCTGGAGATCAACCCCCACGTCGAGGTGGTCGAGCACCGGGCCTTCCTGACCTCGGACAACGCGCTGGAGATCATCGGCGGCTACGACCTCGTGATCGACGGGACCGACAACTTCCCGACCCGCTACCTCGTCAACGACGCGTGCGTCCTGCTCGGTGTGCCCAACGTCTACGGGTCGATCTTCCGCTTCGAGGGCCAGCTCAGCGTGTTCTACGCCGCTGAGGGCCCCTGCTACCGGTGCATGTTCCCCGAGCCGCCCCCGCCCGGCATGGTGCCCAACTGCGCCGAGGGTGGGGTGCTCGGCATCATGGCCGGGCACATCGGCACCGCCCAGGGCATCGAGGGCATCAAGCTGATCACCGGGATCGGCGAGCCGATGATCGGCCGCCTCGGGCTGTACGACGCGCTGGCGCAGGAGTGGATGTACGTCAGCGTCCGCAAGGACCCGGCCTGCCCCGTCTGCGGACCCGAGCCGACCGTCACCGAGCTGATCGACTACGAGGCGTTCTGCGGCGTGCCCTCCCACGACCGGGTCGTGGAGGCGGACCTGTCGCTGGCGGAGCTCGAGATCCTGCCCACCGAGTACGCCGAGATCGCCGGCAAGCCCGATGTGGAGCTGCTCGATGTCCGCGAACCCCACGAGTACGAGATCAACCGCATCCCGGGGGCGACGCTGATCCCGAAGGACACCCTGGCGGGCCGGCTCGCAGAGCTCGACCCGACCAAGGAGTACGTCGTCCACTGCAAGTCCGGGGTGCGGTCGCTGGAGTCCACGCAGCTGCTGCGCGGTGCGGGGTTCCGGGCCCGCTCCATGCGTGGGGGCATCAACGCCTACAGCCGGCAGGTGGACGACTCGATCCCGATCTACTGACCGGACGCCCCGACGCGCTCGGCGAAGGCCAGCACCCAGGCCTCCTGTGCCGAACCCTCGACGGCACCGGGGGTGTGGTGGCGCCGGACCCAGGCGACCGCACCGCTCGCCGGGACACCGGCCAGCACCGCCATGCAGGCCAGCACCGTGCCGGTCCGCCCCCGGCCCGCCAGGCAGCCGACCTCGACGTGCACGCCGCTGGCCGCCAGGGCGAAGGCGCGCTGGATCGCGGCCGTCGCCGCCCGGTCGTCGGTCGGGGTGGCGAGGTCCGGCCAGTCCACCACCTCGGCGGGCCAGCTCGGCGACCAGCGGGCATCGAGGTAGAGGCCGTGCTGCCGCCACGCGGCGTTGACCTCACGCTCCTCGAGGGCGGCGGCACGGACGATGGTGCCGTCAGGGAAGCGCACCTCACGCATCACGTCCGCCTGGTTCCGGGTGACCGTCGAGCTCGGCGCCGGTCGGTTCCGGCTCAGCGCCGCAGCTGGGCCAGCAGCTCACCGAGACGGTCCCGGGCGCGACCGTTGAGGACGTCGAGCATGGCGTCGATCACGCGGATCGGTGGCTTCCCGCCACCGAGCAGCGTGATGGCGCGGAGCGGCGCCTCGTTGATCACGGCCTCGAACATCTGCCGGCTCGACGCCTCCGCCGCGTCGTTGGACCCCTCGATGCGGCGGTGGGCCGCGGCCAGCAGCGCGGTGTGCACCCGGGTGCCGAGGGGGGTCTCGGGGAGGTCCGAGACGGGGCTGTTGCGGTGGAAGGGGAGGACCGGGTCGGGGGTCGGCACCGGGTGCCCCAGCAGGGCGGCGAACTCCTCGTCGGTGGCGATGGCACCCGCCGGCACCGTGCCCGGGGTCACAAGGTCGTCGGAGTCGACCTCGATCGTGGTCCGCGCCGCGATGTCGGTCGAGGAGCGGCCAACGAGCACCTCGTAGGTGCCGGCCTCGACGACCCAGGCCTGGGTCGAGACGTCGTAGACCCGGAAGGCGCGGCGATCCAAGGGCAGCGACACCCGCTGCTCCTCCCCGGCCTCGAGCCGCACCTTCGCGGAGGCCTTGAGCTCCTTGGCCGGACGCCACAGCACCGAGCGCTCCGCCCGCAGGTAGACCTGCACCACCTCGCTGCCGGCCCGCTCCCCGGTGTTGCGCACGGTCACCTCGACGGTGCGCTCGGTCCCCTCGCCGGTGACCTCCAGCTCGTCGATGGCGAAGGTCGTGTAGCTGAGCCCGTGGCCGAAGGGGAAGGCCGCGGGCACGCTGGCGGTGTCGTGGAAGCGGTAGCCGATCAGGGCCCCTTCGCGGTGCTCGACCTGCTTGGGATGGCCGGGGAAGTTGGCGTGGGCTGGCAGGTCGCTGACGGCCGCCGGGAAGGACTCGGCCAGCCGGCCGCCGGGCTCCGCGTCTCCGACCAGCACGTCGGCCAGCGCGCTGCCCCCGGCCTGGCCGCCGAGGTAGGCCTCCACGATCGCGGCGGCGCGGTCAGCCCAGGGCAGCACCACCGGCGCGCCGTTCTGCAGCACCACGACCGTCGGGGTCCCGGTCGCCAGGACGGCCTCGACCAGCTGGGTGTGACCGGGCGGCAGGGCCAGGTGCTCGCGGTCGAACCCCTCCGACTCGTAGCGTCCGGGGAGGCCGACGACCACGATCGCGACGCCTGCCGAGCTGGCCTGCGTCACCGCCTCGGCGAGCAGCTGGTCGGTGGTGGCGCCGGTCGCCGCGTCGTAGCCGGGCGCGTAGCTCACGTCGGCGCGACCGCGCAGCCGCGTCGTGGGCGCCGTCCGCAGGTCGTCGAGCCGGGTCGGCACGACCTGGGAGCTGCCCGCACCCTGGAAGCGGGGGGTGGCCGCGAAGGCGCCGACGACGGCGAGGTGGCCCGCTGCCGCGCCATCGCCCAGCGGCAGGGTGCCGTCGTTGGTCAGCAGCACGGTCCCCGCCGCAGCCGCGCGGCGTGCCAGGGCGTGGTGGGCGTCGAGGTCGGCGGGCGCCTCGCCGGCGCGGTTGGCGGCGGCGCGGATCAGCAGTTCGACCACGCGCGTCGCACACCGGTCGATCTCCGCCTCGGCGATGCGACCCTGCTCGGCGGCGAGGAGCACCTCACGGTCCAGGGCCTTGTTGCTCCCCGGCATCTCCAGGTCGCAGCCGGCCTGGATGGCCGCCACCCGGTCGTTCATGCCGCCCCAGTCGGACATGACCAGCCCGTCGAAGCCCCACTCCTCGCGGAGCACCTCGGAGAGCAGCCACCGGTGGTCGGAGCAGTAGGTGCCGTTCAGCCGGTTGTAGGCGCTCATCACGGTCCAGGGGCGCGACGTGCGGACCGCGATCTCGAAGCCGGTCAGCTCCATCTCCCGCAGCGTGCGCTCGTCCACGATCGTGTCGACCACCATCCGGAAGCGCTCCTGATGGTTGGCCGCCAGGTGCTTCAGGCAGGCCCCGACGCCCTCGGACTGGATCCCGCGCACCAGCGCCGCCGCCAGCGTCCCGGCCAGCAGTGGGTCCTCGCTGAGGTACTCGAAGTTGCGGCCGCCCGCCGGGTGACGCTTGAGGTTCAGGCCCGGCCCCAGGACGACGTCCACGCCCTGGGCCCGGGCCTCACGGCCGAGCGCCGCGCCGACGTCCTCGAGCAGCTCCGGATCCCAGCTGGCGGCCAGGGTGACCGCGGTGGGGAAGCAGGTCGCGGGCGTGCTCCCACCCAGGCTCAGCTGGTTGCCGGCCATCTTGCGCAGCCCGTGGGGGCCGTCGGCCACCATGGCCGGTGCCAGACCAGCGCCCGGGACCCCCTCGAGGTGCCACTTGTCCGCCCCCGACAGCAGCGCGACCTTGGCCTCGAGGTCCAGCTCGGCGACGATGCGGGCCGCGTCGTTCGGGTGGTCGTCCTGCGCAGGGGTGCTCACGGCTCGCTCCGTCGGGGTGCCGGTCCGGGTCGCCCCCCGGGGCGGTGGGCGCGACCACCGACGCTAGCAACGCCCGCGCCGACGGCGACGCCGACGCCAGCGCCGACGCCGGCTCGGTCAGGTGGGCTGGTCAGCCCTGCTCGGTGGGGACCCCTGCGACCGTCACGGCGTCACCGACGGTCAGCACCCCGTCGGTCAGCAGCCGGGCGGTGATGCCGCCGTGCCCCCGCATGGCCTGGAAGCCGCCGGGCCCGAGCGCCTGCTCCATCTGCGAGCAGGGGTGACACCACCCGGTGCCCTCGAGCGCCACGTCACCGATCCGGAACCGGCGGTCGTACACCGAGGCGAGGTTGAGGCCGGCGACGACGAGGTTGCGGCGGAGCAGCGTCGGATCGACCTCGCTGCGGCCGACCAGGGCGGCGACCGCCGGCAGGTGCTCGGCCTGCAGCAGGGTCACCTGCCGCTTGGCGGCCGGGTCCGGGCTCCGCCCGATGCAGCGGTGGTCGCCCACCAGCCCGAGGCCCGCCACGACCTCGACCTGGTCGACCGCGTGCGCGGGCTGCCCTCGGTCGGGTCGCAGCAGGATGGTGGTGAGGCGCCCCTCCTGGGGCACGTGGTCCAGCAGCGCGCGGGTCGAGCTGTCCATGGGTCCTCGTCCGTCAGGTCCGAGTCGGTCGCTGACGGCACGCTACCGGTCCGGATCGTCCGCCAGCAGGTGGAGACCCGTCACCTCGATGGCCAGGCGCACCGTGTCACCGACGTCGGGGACCTCGCCGCGCCAGGCGGCCACCTGGAGGCGGTGGCCGCTGTCGGTGTGCAGACCGAGACGGAGATGGTCGCCCTGGAACCGACGGGTGACGACCGTGGCGATGACGGTGAGCTCGTCGTCCGCCGGGGGCTGGTGGCTGGGAGCGAGCCGGAGCGCGTCGGGCAGGAGCACCGCCGTGACCGTGCCGGTGCCCGCGCCGGCGTCGCTCACCTCGGCGCGGGGGACGCGTCCCCAGGGCGTCGTCACCGTGGTGGCGTCGGCCTGCAGTTCGAACACCGGGTCGAGCCCGAGGAAGCCGGCCACGAAGGCCGTCCGCGGGCCGCGCCACAGCTCGGCCGGCGTGCCCTGCTGCTCGATCCGTCCGGCCCGCATCACCGCGATCCGGTCGGCCAGGGACAGGGCCTCGTCCTGATCGTGGGTGACGTAGACCACGGTGGTCCCGAGCTCGCTCAAGACCCGGGGCAGATCCTCCAGCAGGCGGGTCTGCAGGGCCCGGTCCAGGGAGCCCAGCGGCTCGTCCAGCATCAGCAGCCGCGGGCGGGGCGCGATGGCCCGGGCCAGCGCGACCCGCTGACGCTCCCCACCCGACAGCTCGTCGACGTGCCGGAACTCGGTGCCAGCCAGCCCGACCAGCGCCAGAGCCTCGGTCACCCGCTGTCGCACGGCGGCGCGGTCCAGCCCGTGGACCCGGGGCCCGAAGGCGACGTTCTCCGCCACCGTGCGGTGGGGGAACAGGGCGTGCTCCTGGAACATCAGGCCGACGTCGCGCTGGTCGGGTCGGAGCCCTGCGAGGTCGCGGCCGTCGAGGTGGATCGTGCCCGTCACGGGGGGCTCCAACCCCGCCACGGCCCTGAGCAGGGTGGACTTCCCGCAGCCCGACGGTCCCAGCACGCACAGCACCTCGCCGTCGGCGGCCGACAGCGCGAGGTCCTCGACGACCACCGTGTCGCCGTAGGCCAGGGTGAGGTGCTCGATCGTGAGCATCAGAACCGCCCGATCGAGCCGACCCGCAGCCGGTCGATGGCCAGCAGCGCCGCGGCCGTGATCGCTGCCAGCAGGGTCGACATCGCCATGGCCTGCCCGAAGTTCGCGACCCCCGGGCGGCCGAGCAGCCGGAAGATCGCCACCGGCATGGTGGGCAGGTTGGCCCGGGCGACGAACACGGTGGCGCCGAACTCGCCCACCGCGATCGCGAAGGAGAAGCCGGCTGCGACCAGCACGGCCCGCCCGATGATGGGCAGGTCCACCTCCCGCCAGACCCGGAAGGGGCTCGCGCCGAGCACGGCGGCGGCGTCGCGCAGCCGCTGGTCGATGGAGCGCAGGACCGGCAGCAGGGTGCGGACCACGAAGGGCGTGGCGATCAGCGCCTGGGCCAGCGGCACGAGCAGCGGCGAGCCCCGCAGGTCCAGCGGCCGGTCCAGCGCGATCAGGAACCCGAACCCGACGGTCACGGCCGACGTCCCGAGGGGCACCATCAGGGCCCGGTCCACCGTGCCGGTGACCCAGCCGCGGCCGACGGTCGCGGCGGTGGCCGCCAGCCCGCCGACCACCAGCGCGACCAGCGTCGCGCTGACGCCGAACAGCAGGGAGTTGCGGACCGCCTCGCCGGCCGGCACCGCCAGCACCGAGCCCGGGTCGTCCACCAGCAGCCGCCGCCAGTTGTCGAGGCCGTACCCGGTGGCGGTGACGAAGGACCGTTCGACGAGCACCGCCAGCGGGCTCAGGACGAGGACGGCGATCACCGCCAGGTTCGCGCCGAGGAACCACCGTTCCCCCCGGGTGCGCGGTGGTCGACGGGTCCTGGCGGCCGCGACGAGGCGCTGCTGCTGGGCCCGCCGGGTCAGGCGGCCGTAGACGGCCAGCGCCGACAGCACCGCCACCAGCTGCAGCAGCGCCAGGGTGGAGGCGAGCGGCAGATCGAGCAGCTGGGTGGTGGCCCGGTGGATCTCCACCTCGATGGTTGCCCGGCCCGGTCCGCCCAGGATCAGCACCACCCCGAAGGAGGTGAAGGTGAACAGGAACACGATGGCGGCCGAGGCGGCGATGGCGGGGGACAGCAGCGGCAGCGAGACCTCCCGGAACGTCCGCCACCGCGACGCGCCCAGGACCCGGGCGGCGTCCTCGAGGCGGGGATCGAGCATCGACCACAGGCCGCCGACGGTGCGGACGACCACCGCGTAGTTGAAGAACACGTGGGCGAGCAGGATCGCCGTCACCGTCCGACGCAGATCCAGCGTCGGCGCCGCCTCCCCGAGCACGGCCACCAGCGCGGCGTTGACGGGGCTGCGGGGGCCGAGCAGGGCCAGGAACGCGGAGCCGACCACCACGGTGGGCAGCACGAAGGGCACGGTGACGGCCGCCTGCAGGGCGCGCCGGCCCGGGAACTCCTGTCGTGACAGGGCGTAGGCGCCGGGGATCGCCACCACCAGCGTCAGCGCCGTCGAGACCACCGCCTGCCACAGCGTGAACCAGGCCACGCTGCGCACGCTCGGGTCGGTGAGCGCCCGGGTGAGGACCCTCAGCTCCACCTCGCCGTCCGGCGCGAGGCCGAGCCCGACGATCGCGGTGACCGGCCAGACGAAGAACCAGCCGAGGAAGACGACCGGCACGGCCAGCAGCGCGAGCGCGGCGCCACGCGGCACACCCCGACGCGTCGGTCGGGGGCGGCGCGTGCGCTGCTCGGTGCTGGCCGTGCCGTCGGTCACCTCAGCACCGTGGCCGTCCACGCCTCGATCCACGCCTCGCGCTGCTCACCGATCACCGTCGGGTCCAGCTCCAGCGGGTCGCTCGGGATGACCGCGTGCTCGACGAAGACCTCGGGCAGGTCGGCCTCGGGGTTGACCGGGAAGACGAACATCGTGAGCGGCACGTCCTCCTGGAAGGTGGTCGAGAGCATGAAGTCGACGAGCTCCTCGGCCTCCGCGCGCCGCTCGGTCCCGGCGAGGATGCCCACGAACTCGATCTGGCGGAAGCAGGACGCCTCGATCACCCCGGTGGGGGCCTCGTCGGGCTGCGGGTCGGCGAAGAACACCTCGGCAGGGGGGCTGGAGGCGTAAGAGACGACCAGGGGCCGGTCCCCGCCACCCGTGGCGCTGAACTCGTCGTAGTAGGCCTCGGACCAGCCGTCGGTGACGACGACGTCGTTGGCGACCAGGTCCTCCCAGAAGCCGAGGTAGCCGTCCTCGCCGAACCGCTCGATGGTGGCCAGCAGGAAGGACAGCCCGGGGGAGGAGGTGGCGGGGTTCTGGACCGCCAGGAGACCCTCGTAGGCGGGATCGGTCAGGTCGGCGAGGTCGGTCGGCACGGCCAGGCCGCGGTCCTCGAACCAGGCGACGTCGTGGTTGAGGCAGACGTCGCCGTAGCTGA
>SLQK01000311.1 GCA_007131525.1 Nitriliruptoraceae bacterium
CCCCCTGGGACCCTGGATCCAGTCGGCGTCCGTTATCTTTCTCGGAGACGTTCCTAGGGGCGCGACGGCGGTCTGTCGGTTCAGCCGAGGCGGTTCCCACCCGCTGATCCGACGCGCGACGATACGGGATGTCACCTTCGACGTGGGGCTGAACGGCAGCTCGCACTACCGCTCGAGCGGATGGCGCGAGAAGAAGCTGGCGAGGTGTTCGGCAGCGGCCCGGGGCTCCACCTCGAAGATGCAGTGTTCCGTGTCCGGCATCACCACGGGCTCCGCGTGCGGGATCCACGACTGGAGTATCGGGTGGACGTCCTTGAACGCGGAGTCGGCGCCCGCCAGGTTCAGGACGGGTGCGTCGATCGTGGCTGCGTCGTCGGGTGTGAACCCCCAGGATCCCAGTGCGGGGACGTCGTGCTGGAAGAGCGTGTCGGCGGCCGCGACCCAGCGCTCCAACCAGCCCGCGGGCAGGATCCGGTCGAAGGTGGCGTCGAAGCTCGGCCCGCAGATCGCCATGAAGGCGGTGCGGATGGCGCCCGCCTTGTCGCCGGCCGCGTACAGCTGTCCTGCCTCCTCTACGGCCGTTCCTACCCTGGGGTCCTCGGGTTCGACGGGCAGGCCGGGCTCAGCCAAGGCGAGCGTGTGCACCGCGTCGGGGTGGTCCACGGCGAACTGGAGGAGGATCGTCGCCCCGTAGGAGAGTCCGGCGAGGTGTGCCCGGTCGATCCCGAGGTGCCGCATGACGGCCCGGCAGTCGGCCGCCTGCTCATCGATGCTCAGTGGCAGACCGTCGTGCGAGCTCCTGCCCCATCCTCGCCGCTGATAGTGGATGACCCGGAAGCGCTCGGCGAGGGCCGGTTCCTGGATCACCGCAGCGCACTCGTCGGTGCTGCCGCCGTGGACGAACACCACCGGTTCGCCGGATCCACGGTCGTAGAGATCGAGCTCAACCCCGTCGACCGCGGTGAGCTCCATCACCGGTCGTTCCACTGGATAGGCCATGGCGTCCTCCTCGTTGTCCGCGCTCACCTGCTCGCATCCCGGTTCTGCCCGTCCTGGGGGCGTCGAAGGGAACCGGGGTCTCGTGCCGTGACGCTGGCGAGGTTCCCGGGCGCTGTCCATCCCAGGATCCTGGGGTCTTCCGAGACGAGGGGGTGGGGCCCGTGGTCCGTCGTGCGGCAGATCCCTCCAGTGACGCCGTTCTCCGGGGTGGCGGGCCGGGCCCATCTCGTGCGACAGTGGTCGACGGCGCCGATGGTCGGCGCGGATCGGCGGTGTCGGGGGACGGAGCGAGGGGGACGAGGATGGCCGAGGAGGAGGGCGTCGCGACCGCGGCCGGCGGGTTCAGCGCTGCGGAGCGAGAGGCGATGCGCCAGCGCGCGGAGGAGCTCCGCGCCGAGCGGGGTGGCCGGAAGAAGGCGGATGGCCTGGAGGCGGCCCTGGAGGCGATCGCGGCGATGCCCGACGAGGACCGTGTGCTCGCCGAGCGGGTGCACGCCATCGTGTCGGCGCTGGCCCCGCACCTGTGGGCCCGGACCTGGTACGGCATGCCGGCCTACGCCGACGGCAAGGACGTGGTGTGCTTCTTCCAGGGCGCCGCGAAGTTCGACGCCCGCTACGCCACGATCGGTTTCAACGACGTCGCCCGGCTCGACGACGGGGCGATGTGGCCGGTGACCTTCGCCATCGTCGAGTGGAACGACCAGGTCGCCGCGCGCGTCGAGGACCTCGTCCGCCGAGCGGTCGGTTGACCGGCGACCGGGTGCTGCCCGCCGGTCCGGCGCACACCAGGAGGCACCAGCCATGACCGAGCACCGGATCTTCAGTACCAGCGTCGCGAGCGTGTACCCGCACTACGTGGCGAAGGCCGAACGCAAGGGCCGCACCAAGGACGAGGTGGACGAGCTGATCCGCTGGCTGACGGGCTACACGCAGGAGGAGCTTGACGCGCAGCTGGCTTCGGAGGCCACGTTCCGTGGCTTCTTCGACGGGGCACCGCGCCCCAACCCGGCACGGGAACTGATCACGGGCGTGGTCTGTGGCGTCCGGGTCGAGGAGGTGGAGGATCCGCTGATGCGGGAGATCCGCTACCTCGACAAGCTGGTGGACGAGCTCGCCCGGGGGCGGACGATCGAGCGCATCCTCCGCGACTGACGGGCGCTGGATCCGCCTGCGCGGCGACGCGATCGAGGCCGTGCGCCCCTTGGGTGTGGACCGCTGCGAGCACGCCATGTCGTTCGAAGGGTGCAGCGAGCGTCGGGGGCGTGATCGGCGGCCGGCATCATCGGGAGTGCCTCCGCGGGGGCGACCCGGCGGGCACTGCGGCGCGACCTCGACGGCCTCCGCGACCTCGACGGCCTCGCCGCCCACGCGGAACACCACGCCGTCATGTGACCCGCGGCCGGCACCGTCACGGGCCGGCACTGATCTTGTTCCGGATCACGGGGCTGTTCAGGGACGACTCCAGCGAGTGGATGGCGAAGCCGGTCGCCATGCCGGCGATGCTGACCACGGTGCCGAGCCGGATCGCAGCCAGGGCGGCGATGTCCGCCGCAGGTGCGAGCGAGCGGAACCGGGCCAGGACATCGAAGCGCAGCGCGAACATGGTGACGGCTGACATCGTGCCGAAGATGAGCGCACCCGTCAGGACGTGGACGACGATGGAGTGGAAGGCCGGGTTCATGCCTCGCTCTCCTGTGCTCGCAGGGCATCTTCACGGATGACCGCTTCGTTGCCGGAGCGTGTCCGGCCGTAGCGCAGGGCCAGGGGAACGAAGGCCGCGGTCACCGCGATGATGAACAGCGTCCACACCAGCGTGGTCCTACAACCACTGCGAGATGATCTCGTCCCGGAACTCCGACTCCAGCGCGGCGTAGGCCATCTTGTCCTCTGAGGGTCCCCAACACCCTGCCGCTGACGGTGCTCGGCGCCGCGCTGCTTGCCACCTCAATGGGCACCATCCGACGGACCCGGCGGTGGAGCATCCCGACGACGCGCGGCAGCGCCAGCTCACGCTGCCGCTCGAGAATCGAGAGCGTCATGGTGCTCACGATCCCGATGATCGCAATGCGGACGCTCAGGACCAGCAGGTCACCGGGCGCACCGATCATGGAGTTGGACATCCGTGTTCGGGAGTCGTACGTGGGGCCGAGCACGACCAGGAACGGCGCACCCCCAGTTTTCTGGGATTGTTGCCATCGAGGATCGTGGGTAGAAGTGCCGAGCAGGTGTCTGTCAGCTATGGAGGTGCGGGGGTGTCGTTTCCGGATGGTGGCGCAGGGGTGGCGGGTACCGATAGAGCGGGGCCGTCTGGCCGGGCTGGCCGGTCCGGGTGGGTGAGAGCCGGCCTGCTCGCGCTGATGGTGGCTGGTGTGGCGATCCTGCTGCTTGCCTGCAGTGACAGTGAGGGTGACGATGATGGTCAGGCCGTCGAGGCGGTCGTCCCCACCTTGGCTGCCGGGTGGCTCCACACCTGCGGGTTGGAGGCGGATGGCACCCCCCACTGCTGGGGGTCGGAGCTCGGCGGTCGGTCGTCGCCGCCGGAGGGGCTGCGTCTGAGCACGATCGCTGCCGGCAGTGCGCATTCCTGCGGGTTGGAGGCGGATGGGACCCCGCACTGCTGGGGCAGCGACAGCGACGGCCAGTCGTCGCCGCCGGAGGGGCTGCGTCTGAGCACGATCGCTGCCGGCAGTGCGCATTCCTGCGGGTTGGAGGCGGATGGGACCCCGCACTGCTGGGGCGACGACGACGATGGCCAGTCGTCGCCGCCGGATGGGCTTCAGTTCGCCACCATCGCTGCCGGCGGTTCGTTCAACTGCGGGCTGGAGGCTAACGGTACCCCGCACTGCTGGGGCTCCGACCTCCGCGGCCAGTCGTCGCCGCCGGAGGGGCTGCGCCTGTCAGACATCAGTGCTTTCCGCACGCATGCCTGCGGGCTGGAGGCGGACGGGACCCCACGCTGCTGGGGCGAGGACGCTCGGGGACAGTCGTCGCCGCCGGACGGGCTGCGCCTGACCGCGATCGCTGTCGGCGTTCAGCATTCCTGCGGGTTGGAGGCGGATGGCACGCCGCACTGCTGGGGGGGTGAGGGTTGGATGCCTTTCACACCGCCGGACGGGCTGCGACTGGCCACGATCGCTGCGGGCCGCTCGCACATCTGCGGGTTGGAGGCGGATGGGACCCCGCACTGCTGGGGTGATGAGAGCGAGGCTCTCGCATCGCCGCCGGACGGGCTGCTGTTGAGTGTCCCGGCCGACAGCTAGCGGCATCAGCTGCCGGGCCGTCTCTGATCAAGGACGGCGAGGCCACGCGTTGCGGTGTGTGGGGGGACCACGGGACCGCCCGGTGATGCGGGATCGGCGTGGGTGCCGGTTCGGCTCTGCTGGCATCCCCGAGGAGCGGTGCCGCGCACGGTGGTGCGCGGCCCTGCGCCAGCCATGGACGCATGGTGGAGGATGCTCGCAGTCTGCGAACCTCCGCTCTCTCCGATGACGAGCTGGCGGCCGAAGCCCGCGCACGTCGGCCTATCGACACGCCCGGGCGTGGTCGTCACGCGCGATGAGGTGCTCGAGGTCCGGGCCAACGTCACCGCCGCCATGGGTTGCCATCATCGCTGAGGGGGCCGCACCTCCTCACGCGCGGGTGCTGATCCAGCAGGGAAAGCCAGTGTCAGCGATGTTGACAGCGGTGAGGGCGATGGGCTGTGCTGTCGCCGACCGAGGGTCGTCGGCAGCCTCTCGATCGGTGCGGGTTGCCACGTGCGGCTGCTCCGGCCACCTCGACGCCCCACCCGATCAGGTTCGCGAAGCGATCCTCATGCTGCTCGACCACCTCCGTGCCCACACTGGCCAGCGAACCGTCACGCTGACCGCTCCGGGGGAGGTTCTCCCCATGCGCGCTCCGCGTTGCCCGCAACGCTGAGCAACCCGCTGCGCGAGACCCAGGCCCAGGTCGAGTCGGACGAGGCGTTGGACCGTGCTCGCCGTAGCGATCTCCTCGCCGGGTTGCCCTCGGTGGAGGAGGTGGTCGACCGGGTTCCCGCGCGACACGGGGTGTGGCTCGCGGTCAGCGAGGACCATGACGCGATGATCGTCCCGCTCGCACCTGGTGTGCGTGTCGCCGAGCAGGTCCTGCTCGACGACCAGGTCGGGTTGGCCCGGCCCTTGCTCGAACATGAGCAGCGTGGGACGGAACTGCTGGTCCTGACCTTGGCCGATGACGATGCGGATCTCGCCCTGCTCGACGTGGCCACCAGGGAGCTCGCGACGGTCGGGGAGCCGTTCCCGTTCACCTACGCCGGTGATGGGTCGGGGACCCAGGATCGCAGCGCCAGCCGGCAGCGCGACGAGCGGCGGCGCCATCACTGGCGCCGGGTGGCCGAGGCGGCGCACCGGGTGGTGCTGCAGCGTGACCTGCCGGTCGTCACGGTCGGTGTTGATCGGAACCAGGCGTTCCTCAGGGAGGTCTCAGCGTGGCCGGAGGAGCTCGCGGTCGCGGTGCTCGGCTCGCCCGATGCTATGGACCAGGTGGAGCTCATCGACCGGGTGGTGGAGGCCTCAGCGTCCCACCGGAAGCGCCGCATCGAGGAGGTGGCGCTGCTGGTCGACAGCCGTGCCGGGGCCGTTCAGGTCGCGACGGGTATGACGGACCTGTACACCGTTGCCGTGGCGGGTAGGATCGAGCTGGTGGTTCTGGTCGATGGTCCACCGGTCGCGGGGTACCTCGCTCCGAGCGGTCACCTGCTGGCGGAGGACCCCGGTGGTGCGACGCCGGTACCGGATGTGCGCGCCTTCGGTGTCGCCGAGACGGTCCGGCGTGGGGGAGAGGTCCTGCTCGCTCCGGAGGGGACGCTCGACGCGAGCGTTGCCACCCTGCCTTGGTGACGTGGCGTGGGCCCCGACCATGGGGTCATGAGCACTGGCCGCCTCCGTCCAGTCGATGGTGTTGACGGCATCGGCCGTGGGGCATGGTCCCGCCGCCTGGTCGGGCGCACCGGGTGCGGGCGTCGCGTCGCGCGAACGCTGGTGACAACATCGTCGACGTCACTGCGAGGTTGGCGCAACAGCCCGACCCCACCGCGATGACCTTCCAGGCGCTCGGTCGTGAGCTCGGTCCTGGTCCGACCGCCGTTGATCGGCGTTTCCGCGACCGGAACGAACTGGTCGAAGCCTGCCTCGACCGTCTGATCGGTCGGGTCACGGGGTCCGTTTCGGGTGGCCTCTCCCAGCGGGAGTGGCTCGGCAGCAACACGCCCACTACAGGTTGATCGTCGCCCACCCGGTCATCGGTGCTGAGGCGGGGCACCGCACGATCAACGGCCCTGGCGAGTTCGCCCGGCTGAGGTTGCTGCTCACCGCGCGGCTCGAGCCTGGGCAGCCGTGTCATGATGCCGAGCGTGACGGTCCCCTGCTGGCATGGTGGCGCACGAAGGCCTCGGCGACGCCGAGCAGCACGGCGCCGGTGCTCTACAACGCGTGCGGCACCAAGGCACCGCTACCAGAGATGGCCCAGGGTGGGCCCCACGACCACTGACGGCCTCCGTTGGAAGCGCGCCCCACGGTGCCCACGACCTCAGGCCTGCCGGAGCCCGTGCCGAGCGGTACAGCCACCCTGCAGGCGACATCCACAGGGAGATCCGCCCGGTCAGCTCCGGCGACCCTCCACCATCGCAGACGTCCTGCGTGGCAGCTGCGAACGAATGGCGGAGGTGATCTCCGATGCCACCATGCTGTTGGCAGAGCAAGCCCGGATCCACGGGGGCACCTCGCTGCGATGGACCGCACAAGTAGGCTCACGTGCACTCGAGGCGCGGCGGCTGAGAGACGAGGCGCGCAGGTGGTGGTGCGATGACCAGGTCGATCGGGATCCTCACGGCCGGTGGTGACAGCCCCGGGCTGAACGCCGCGATCCGTGCCATCGGGAAGTCGGCTGCCGCGGAGGACATGCAGGTCATCGGCTTCCGCGACGGCTTCCGTGGGTTGATGGAGAACCGCACGGTTCGGCTCACGGCCGACGCGGTGTCCGGGATCCTGACCAGGGGAGGGACCCTGCTCGGGACCAGCCGCGACAAGCCGCACAGGATGCCCGTCGGCAGCCGCACGATGGACATGCGCGAGAAGATGGCCGAGGTCTATGAGGCCAACCACCTCGACGTGCTGGTCTGTCTGGGAGGGGGCGGGACACAGAAGAACGCGTTGCGGCTGATGGAGGTGGGGCTCAACGTCATCACGTTGCCCAAGACCATCGACAACGACGTCTACGGCACGGACATCACCTTCGGGTTCGACACCGCGCTCGGCATCGCCACCGACGCCGTTGACCGGTTGCACAGCACGGCCCACAGCCACCACCGCATCATCGTGCTGGAGATCATGGGTCACAACACCGGCTGGCTGGCGCTGGGGGCGGGGATCGCCGGGGGAGCCGACGTGATCCTGATCCCGGAGATCCCCTACGACATCGACGTCGTCGCGCGTGCCGTCATGCGGCGCAGCAAGGCTGGGAAGAACTTCAGCATCGTCGCCGTCGCCGAGGGTGCGGTGTCGGTCGAGGGGGCGCGTCTGCTCGAGGAGGCACGGTCGAGGGTCGACGATGCGGACGGCAAGAAGGCGCGCAAGCGCGCGAAGGCGGAGCTCGCGCAGGCGCAGAGCGAGCAGGTCGGCAACACCCTGCGGCTGACCCATGACCTCGAGGAGCGCACCGGTCTGGAGTCGCGACTGACGATCCTCGGTCACGTGCAGCGTGGCGGGACGCCCTCAGCAGGAGACCGGCTCCTGGCCACCCGCCTGGGGACCGCCTGTGTCGAGCTGATCCGTGAGGAGACCTACGGGGTCATGGTCGCCTCCCGGGGCGACGGGGTGGAAGCCGTGCCCCTGGGGGAGG
>SLQK01000273.1 GCA_007131525.1 Nitriliruptoraceae bacterium
CCTCGCCGCCCCCGCTGCCCCCAGAGCCCCCATCGCCCCCACGGCTCCCACGGCCCACCGCCCGTCGGCGCGCCCGCGGACCCGTTGCACCGTCTGGCCGTGCTCCTGGCAGCGGCCGAGCGGATGGGAGCCCCCGTGGCCCCGAGCGTGCGCCACCTCGCCCGTGAGCTCCGGGCCGACGACCTCGCGCGGGTCCTGGCTGCCGCTGAGCGGCTGCCCGCGCAGCTGACCTTCCCCACCGCCCTGTGCCTGCTGCCGGCGACCGTGCTGCTGATCGGTGCGCCGATCGTCCAGACCGGCCTGTCAGCAGCGGGCTACTGACCGAGAGGAGCAAGGATGCTGCACCTGGTACAGCTCGATCACACCGAACGTCTCACCGCGGCGATGGCCGTCCACCCCTCCGCCACGTCACCCGCCACGTCACCCGCCGCGGCGCGGGCAGCGGTCGCACCAGCGGCACGGCGGGTGCTGGCCGCCGATGTCGTGGCCCCGCGCGGGAGCGTCGATGACCTGGCCGGTGTCGACCACGGCGAGGACGGCTCGTTGGTCACCGAGTACGGCCTGCTGGCGGTCGTCGCTGCAACGGTGGCCGGGGTGGTGATCCAGTGGGCGAGCGGCGGCGCGCTGGTCACGCTGTTCAACGCCCTGCTGCGGCACGCTCGCAGCCTCGTCGGGGCATGAACCGGCCGCTGACCGGGGTGGGGTGCGCTGAGGCGCGCCCCACCCGGCCCCCCACGATCGACGCCACCCCGGCAATCGATGGCGCTGCCCTGCCCCGGCCTCCTGAGGATCCGCAGGCCGGCGTGCTCAGCCTGGAGGCGGTGTGGATCCTGCCCGCCCTCGCGCTGCTGGTCGTCGGGCTGCTCCTGGCCCTCGGTCTCGTTCGCGACGTCCTCCTGCTGCACGAGGCGGCACGCGCGGGGGTCCGCGCGGCGGTGGTCAGCAGCGGTGCCGATGGCGCCATCGTGGCAGCGCGGCAGGCCGCGCCGGAGCTGGACCTCATCGTCCACGTCGAGCCGGTGGTGCGCCACGACGGTGATCTCGTGACGGTCCGGGTGCACACGACCCGCAGGATCGGCCCGGTGGACCACCGGCTCTCGGCACGCGCGGTGGGTCGGGTGGAGCCGGCGGTGGGACCGAGGCGTCCGAGCGGTGCTCCGGTGCACGGGCCGGTGGCACCGTGAAGCACCGCACCGTGAAGCACCGGTCCGAGGGGTTCGCCACGGTGGCGCTGCCGATGCTCCTGTGGGTCGGCACGCTCGCAGCGATCGCCGTCATCGACCTCGGTGCGTACCTGACCGCGGCTGCCCGGGCGCAGACCCTGGCCGACGCGGTCGCCCTCGCTGCGGTCTCGGCGGACATCGACGGCGCCCGAGCCGTGTCCCCGATCCGCGAGGCCGACCGGGTCGCCGTCGCCGGCGGCGGTCAGTTGGAGGCCTGCACCTGCAGGGTGGGAACGGGCCGTGCGGTGGTCACCGTCAGCCTGCCTGTGCCCGGCATCGTGCTACCGACCCTCGGTGCGTCCCGGGTCGCGGCGGACGCGGCGGCGACCCTGGTCGCGCCGCCGACGTGAGCGGGACCGGGCGGCACCCGGCGAGACGTGCCAGCAACGGCCGGGCCACCACGTCAGGGCGCCTGCGCCAGGAGCAGTTCGAGCACACGCACGGCGCCCTCCTTGTCGAGGGGCTCGTTGCCGTTGCCGCACTTCGGGCTCTGCACACACGACGGGCACCCCGCCGCGCAGCGACAGGTGGCGATGGTGTCGCGGGTCATCGACAGGTGCTCCGGAAGGCGTCGGAAGGAGCGCTCGGCGAGGCCGGCGCCGCCCGGCACACCGTCGTAGATGAACACCGTCGGCCGGCCCGTATCCGGGTGCAGCGCCGTCGACAGGCCACCGAGGTCCCAACGGTCGCAGAGCGCCAGCAGCGGCAGCAGCCCGATGGCAGCGTGCTCGGCGGCGTGCAGGGAGCCCGGCACCCGTTGCGGCGCGAGCCCACCGTCGTCGAGCACCGCCTCGGGGATCGACCACCACACCGCGACCGTGCGGAGTTCGGTCGGTGGCAGGTCGAGGTCGATGCGCTCGAGGACCTCGCCGGTGCCGACCCGGAGCACCTCGTAGCCCGTGACCCGCGAGGTGACCTCGACCCGACCGACGGCCACCTCGATGTCCTCCCAGTCGCTGCGCTCGTGGACCTCGAGCACCCGGACGTCGGTGTCGGTGCGCGGCCTGGTCGTCAGCTCCGAGGTGCCGGCATCCTCCACGAGCGCGACGTGGGCGTCGAGATCGAGCGCCTCGACCCTGAGCACCCGCCCCTGGTGGAGGTGGATCGCGCCGGTGTGGACCTGGCGGTGGGCCCGCACCTCGTCCACGTCGCCGAGCACCTGTCCCGTCCCCGCCTCGACGATGCGCACGGGGACGCCCCCGGTGCTCCGCAGGCCGACCTCGCTCGCGGCGCGGTGTCGACCGGTCCAGAAGTGGCGGCCATCGCGCCGCCGGAGCCGCCCGGTCACGACGTCCTCGGCGAGCAGGTCCGGGGCGGTCGGACCGAACCACCGGGCGGCCTCCTCGTCGTCCAGTGGCGCCTCCTGGCAGGCACAGCGCAGGTGCGGTGCCAGCAGGTAGGGGTTGTCGGGGTCGACGATGGCGTCCTCCGGATCGCGGGTCAGCAGCGCACGGGGATGCAGCACCAGGTAGTGGTCGAGCGGGTCCTCCTGGGCGATCAGCACCGCGACCGACGCGGTTCCCCGGCGCCCCGCCCGGCCGACCCGCTGCCAGAACGCCGCGGTCGTCCCGGGCCACCCTGCGAGCAGCACGGCATCCAGCCCCGTGACATCGATGCCCAGCTCCAGCGCCTCGGTCGCGGCGACCCCGCGCAGACGGCCGGCCCGCAGGCCCGACTCCAGATCCCGGCGGTCCTGGGCGAGGTAGCCGGCCCGGTAGGCAGCGACCGTCTCGGCCAGGGGAGCGCCCGACACATCCGTCGTGTCACCGAGCCGCTCGCGTGCGATGGCGGCGATCACCTCCGCGCCCTTGCGGCTGCGCGTGAACGCGAGCGTCTGGACCTCGGCGCCGACGAAGGCCGCCAGCAGCGCACCGGTCTCGCGGAGCGCCGAACGTCGCCGCTCCCCGTCCTCCTCGAGCGGTGGCAGCCACAGGCCGAGGTGCGCGGGGCCCCGCGGTGCTCCGTCCCGCACCACCTCGGTGACCTCGAGGCCGGTCAGCGTCGAAGCGTGCTCGCCAGGGTTCCCGACGGTCGCCGAGGCGAGCAGGAACACCGGGTCCGCGCCGTAGCGCTCCAGGAGTCGTCGCAGCCGCCGCAGCACGAGGGCGACGTGGCTGCCGAACACCCCCCGGGCGACGTGGGACTCGTCCACGATGACCACCCGACAGCGGTGGAGCACGTCGGCCCAGCGTTGGTGGTCGCCGAGCAGCGACGCGTGGAGGAGGTCGGGGTTGGTCAGGATCCAGTTGGCGGTCCGTCGGATCGCGGCGCGCTCCTCACGTGGTGTGTCGCCGTCGAGGACCGCCGCGCGCAGCCACGGCACCCGGAGCTGGCGGAGCGCCCGCAGCTGATCGTGGGCGAGTGCCTTGGTCGGTGACAGGTGCAGGACGACGGAGCGGTCGTCGAGGTGGAGCGCCTCGAGGGCGGGCAGCTGGTAGGCCAGGCTCTTCCCTGAGGCGGTCCCGGTGGCCAGCACCAGGTGCCGGCCGTCGCGGGCCAGCGCCAGCGCCTCTGCCTGGTGCGACCACAGCTGCTCGATGCCGGCGTCCCGGAACCGAGCCACGAGCCCGTCCGGCAGGTCATCGGGCCAGAGCGCGGTCCGTGCACGGCGGGCAGGGAGCCGCTCGAGGTGGACGAGGCCCCCGTCGATGGCCTCGTCGGAGACGACGGTCACACCGTCGCGGTCGCCGGCGTGCCGTGCCGGCCCTCCGGAGGCGGTCCGGGCGAGCATCTCGAGCACATCACGCGGGTCGATGCTGCCACCTCGTCCGGCCGGGCCTGACCGACGCTACCGGCCGGCGCAGCTCCGCTCGTGGCTGGTGCGCCGGCGCCAACTAGCGTTGAGTGGTCGGAGGTGGTGCCGTGCGCCTGTTGGACGTCAGGATCGATGAGCACGATGAGTGGACCGTCGTGGTCCTGTCCGGTCAGCTGGACGTGGCGACGGCGCCTGATCTCCGGCAGGCCCTGCAGGAGGCCCAGTACGCCGGCGCCCACCGGGTCGTCGTCGATCTCGCGGACCTGCAGTTCCTGGACTCCTTCGGGCTCGGGGTGCTGGTGGGGGGACTGCGTCGTGCCCGCCTGCATGGCGGACGGCTGGTGCTGGCTGCCGCCAACGACCGCATCCGCCGGATCCTCGAGGTCACCGGGCTGGATCGGACCTTCCAGCTGACCGAGGACGTCGCAGAGGTGCTCGACGGCTGAGGGGTCCGGCCGCTCACCGTGGCTGCTCCCTGTGGCCGCTGTCTCCGGCTGTTCCCGAGGCGTGACACCGCCCCGGCCGGCGAGCGGTCACTAGCATCGACGAACGGGGTCGGGTCGCCACAGGCCCGTCGGAGCAGGAGCGAGCGTGGAGCTGGATGAGCGCACGCTGACGAGCGTCGCTGCCTACGACGAACACGCACGTGCCTACCAGGAGTCCCTGCGCCTGCGCCGACCCGTCGCCGACGTGCGGCGGTTCGCGGCGCTGGCCCAGCGTGGCGATCTGGTCCTCGACGCGGGCTGCGGCCCCGCGAACGACCTGCGGCTGCTGCGGGACGCCGGTGTCCACCCGGTCGGGGTCGACCTCTCGCTCGGAGCCCTGCGCGAGGCCCGGATGCTGCTGCCTCGACATCCGCTGGTGCAGACCCCGCTCCATGACCTGCCCTTCAAGCCCCGGTCCTTCGGGGGCCTGTGGTTGTCCGGAGCCTTCACCCACCTGCCCCGGGCCGCGTGGCGTCCGACGTTCGCGAAGCTGCTCGGCTACCTCGACAGCGGCCCGGTCTACCTCTCCGGTCACCGAGGCAGCGATGACCTGGCGCCCGACGACGATCCGGTGCTGGGCCGCGTCTACAACTCCTCGGTCACCGAGGTGGAGCTGACGGCACTGTGTCGTTCGCACGGGCTCCAGGACCTCACCGTGGAGGTGCGACCTGATCCGATCCGGGATCGGTCCCGCCTGTGGGTCGTCGCGCTCGGCGTCCTGCGGCGGTGACCGGCAACGGCGGTGACCGGCCGCGGCAGTGACCGGCCGCGGCACTGACCGGCCGCGGCGGCGCCTCGCCAGACCAGCGACCGCCAGGAGCGTCGGGACCGCCGGGTACCCCGGGAGCGTCGGGACCGCCGGGAACGCCACGAGCGCCCAGGGCGCCACGACTGCCCGGAGCGCCACGAGCGCCCGGTACGCACCGCTCGCGCTGCCTCAGCCCCTCGGATCGAAGTGGTGGACCCGGTCGAGCAGCGGGCTGGCGGCCTCGTGGAGCGGCCGGAACACCAGGTCCGCACCGGCCCGTTCCAGCTCGTCGGCGATGTCGTCGTCATCGGCCGCGACCGCGATGCGGCACTGGTAGCCGGACCTGCGCAGGGAGCTCAGCAGCTGGAGGTTCGGGTCGAGCCGGCGCAGGGTGCTGATCACCCAGCGGGTCTCCTCCAGCGGGAGCTGTGAGGCCAGATCCGGGTCCTCCGCATCGCCGTACACCACTGGGACGACCCAGCTATCCGAGCGGACGTTGCGCGGGTTGAAGTCCACCCCGAGCACCTCGTCGCCGCTGTCGACGAGCTCCTGGAGCACCGTGGAGCCGAACCGCCCGAGCCCGACGACCACGTACTCCGGCCGGGGCGCCTCGTCGTCGAGGTCCACGTTCGCGGAGGGCTCGCGGCGCTCGAAGATCCGCAGCGCGGGTTCGATCCGGGCGTAGATCGCGTCGGAGTTGGTGATGAGGTAGGTGGAGGCGCTGATCGTGAACAGACCGACGGCCGTGACGAGGCCGACCACCTCGTTGTCGATCTGGCCCTGGGTCACCCCCAGCGCCACGAGGATCAGGGAGAACTCGCTGATCTGGGCCACGGTCAACCCGGCCTTGAACGAGACCTTCTTCCGGTAGCCCATCACCCCCATGATGATCAGCACGATGACCGGGTTGCCGATCAGGACGAACAGGCTGAAGATCACCGCGGCGTTCAGCTGCTCGATGGCACTGGACAGCTCGAACAGGGTGCCGAGCTCGATGAAGAAGAACACCAGCAGGAAGTCCCGCAGCGTCGACAACCGGCCGCTCAGGGCCTCGCGGTAGGGCGTGGACGCCAGCGACATCCCGGCGAGGAACGCGCCGACCTCCTCGCTGAAGCCCAGCAGGATCGAGATCGCGGCGAGGGAGACCGCCCAGGCGACCGCGCCGAGCACCAGCAGCTCGGAGGATCGGGCCAGCAGGTGGGTGAGCGGGGTGGCCACGTACCGACCGAAGAGCACGACGGCGGCCACGAGGAGCGCGCCGCGCACCACCACGCCGAGCACCTCGCCGGCGAGGTCGCCGGTCGCGTCCCCTGACGCCGTGATGACGATCATCGCCAGCACCACGACGATGTCCTGCACGATCAGGAACCCCAGGGCGATACGACCGTGCAGATCCTCGAGCTCGCCCTTGTCGGTCAGCAGCTTGACGATGATGATGGTCGAGGAGAAGGTCAGCGCCACCGCGATGTAGAGGGCGGGCACGGTGTCGTACCCGAGCCCGACCGCGATGATGAAGCCCACCACCGAGGTGAAGATCACCTGGCCGAGGCCGGTCGCCAGTGCGACCGGACCGAGCTTGCTGATCAGCCGGACGTCGAGCTTGAGCCCGACCACGAACAGCAGGAGCGAGATCCCGATCTTGGCGAGCAGTTCGATCTCCGAGGTGGCCTCGACCAGCCCGAGCACCTCCGGGCCGACAGCGATCCCGGCGGCGAGCAGGCCGACGATCAGCGGCTGCCGCAGCAGCAGCGCCATCGCCCCTGCCGCGACGCAGACGACGAGCACGGCTGCGATCTGCTCGAACGCCCCGAGTTCCACGCTCGTCCTCCCGTCTGCTGGCGCACGATAGTGCGCACGGGTCCGGCCGGGTCCATCGGGCCGCCTCGGACCGCCTCGGAACGGTGGCGGTGACGGCGAGGTTCGCTCCATCGCCCGCCGCAGCACGCCCCGATGTCCGACGCCCGACACCCCGACGCCGGACGCGAGGCGCCCGACGCCACGTCGCCCCGTCGTCCGGCCTTGCGCGGACGGTCGCCGCAGGGGTCGGCTCAGTCGGCCTGGCTGCAGGCGGCCTCCAGCGCGGCCCGGTCCAGCACGAGGCTCTCCAGGGTCGTGGCGACGACGTCGGCGTCGGCATCGCGCACCGGGGTGCTCAGCTCGACCAGCACCAGCGCATCCGCCACCTCGGCGTAGATCCCCCGGACCACCAGGGTGGTCGCATCGTCGTCACGGCCGGCCCCGAAGGTCAGCTCCAGCCCGATCGCCCCGTCGGCGCCGTCGAGGTCGAGACCGGTGTCCACCGCGGCGTCAGTGACGATCAGCGGCGGTCGGTCGGCGGTGACGGCTGCGCTCGCCAGGTCGGCGACCGTCCCCGGTCCACAGCCAACGACCACCTGCAGCGAGCTCGCGTCGGCGCGACCGCCCCGCCACAGCGCTGTCTCGAGGACCGCCGGGTCCTCCGGCGTGGTGACCAACTGCCAGCCATCCGGCACCTCGATGCTGACCCCGGCGATGTCAGCGGGGCCCGGGTCGCAGGCCGCGGCCAGCAGCGCGAGGATCAGCCCGATGAACAACGCGGCCAGCCGGGTGTCGCCAGTGACCCCGCTCCCGCGACGACCGCCCCGCGGACG
>SLQK01000341.1 GCA_007131525.1 Nitriliruptoraceae bacterium
CCTGCCAGGGGCCGGACCCTGCCAGCCCCCGCAGCGCCGCCACCACCGCGGCGATGACACCGCCGAGCACGCCGGCCCGCCCGGCGTGAGCGACCCCGACCGCGCCCGGCCCGGCCAGCAGCACGGGCACGCAGTCGGCGGCCTGGACGCCGAGCACGCGACCGGGCAGCGCGGTCACGGCCGCATCGACGCCCCGGAGCTCCATGCCCGGCGGGACCTCGGTGTCCACGACCGCCACATCACCACCGTGCACCTGGTGCAGCAGGTGCCAGCTCGCCGCGTCGGTCCCCGTGGCCGCGGCGACCTCGCGCCGGGCCGCCGCCAGATCCACCGGACGGTGGGGGCGGCGGTGGGCGAGGTTGCCCTCCCCACCGAGCGGGACCGGCACCGCCTGGAGGTCGCGACCGGTGAACCAGCCGAGGCCGCCGGTGAGCGTCGTCGCCCGACGGATCGGGATCACGGCGGTCCGAGCTCAGCGCAGGAAGGTGGGGACGTCCAGATCATCGTCGTCCTCGGTGTCGTCGTAGATCAGGCGTGGCGTCGCCTCGGTGGGCTCGCTCGCCGCCGCCGGCTCGGGCGTGAACACCTCGTCGGGTTCGTCCTCGGGCTCGTCCAGGGAGAGCCCCGGCGCCGCCGACTCGTCGCTCCGCACGAACGCGCCGGGCTGCTCGACGGGGGCGTCGAACTTGTCGAAGCCGGCCGCGATGACGGTGACCTTGACCTCGTCGCCGAGGGAGTCGTCGATCACCGCGCCGAAGATGATGTTCGCGTCGGGATGGGCCGCCTGGGTCACCACGTCAGCGGCCTCGTTGACCTCGAACAGGCCGAGGTCACTGCCCCCGGCCAGCATCAGCAGCACCCCCTGCGCGCCGTCGATCGAGGCTTCCAGCAGGGGCGAGGAGACCGCGAGCTTGGCTGCCTCGACCGCCCGACGCTCGCCGCGGGCCTTGCCGATGCCCATCAGGGCGCTCCCGGCGTCGTTCATCACCGTGCGGACGTCGGCGAAGTCGAGGTTGATCAGGCCCGGGGTGGTGATCAGGTCGGTGATGCCCTGCACACCCTGGAGCAACACGTCATCCGCCAGCCGGAAGGCCTGCACGACCGAGGTGTCGCCGTCGGCGATCTGCAGCAGCCGGTCGTTCGGGATCACGATCAGCGTGTCGACCTCCTCCTTCAGCTCCGAGATCCCGTCCTCGGCCTGGGTGGAGCGCCGGCGGCCCTCGAAGGCGAAGGGCCGGGTCACGACCCCGATGGTCAGCGCGCCGAGCTCCTTGGCGACCTGGGCGACCACCGGTGCCGCCCCCGTGCCGGTACCGCCACCCTCACCGGCGGTGACGAACACCATGTCAGCGCCCTTGAGCACCTCCAGCAGCTCGTCGCGGTGGGCGTCGGCGGCCTGGCGCCCGACCACCGGGTCAGCGCCGGCGCCGAGCCCGCGGGTGAGGTCGCGACCGATGTCGAGCTTGACGTCGGCATCCGACATCAGCAGGGCCTGCGCATCGGTGTTGATGGCCACGAACTCCACGCCGTGGAGTCCCGCATCGATCATCCGGTTGACGGCGTTCACGCCGCCGCCGCCGATGCCGACCACCTTGATGACGGCGAGGTAGTTGGTTGGGGCTGCCGCCACTGGGAGCTCCTGATCGTCGGGTCCGGAGCGCGGCCGCGGTCCGGAGGTGGTGGGCTGGGAGAGGTCGCAGCTGGTGTCGGGTGTAGCTCGACGAGCACCTGCCGTCGCGGCACCGGCACCGTCGTCCGGCCCCCGCCGATTACCTCTATCTCAGGTAGAGGCTTAGACTTATGTCAACCTCCGGTGGACCGTACTCCCCCGCGGTTCCGAGGGTCAAGCGCGCAGGTCCATCCACACCGGATCCGCCGCGCAGGGGCTCACCGCCCGATCACCACCGGTGCGCTAGGCGCCCGCACGTCGATCGTCGCCACCGGGGTGTCGCCGACGTCGTCGAGGACCGCCCCGAGCGCGCGCACCTTCTCATCGACCCGGTCCGCCGACCCGAAGCGCACCTCGACCCCCGAGCGCAGTTCCAACGTGAGCTCATCCGGCCCCTCAGCGCGGTAGCGGACGGTGTCGGCTCGCAGGGGTCCCGACAGGCCCCGCCAGACAGCGTGGGCGTTGGCCAGGGCGGCATCGTCGGTCACCGGTGCTCCGAGCAGCGGTGGCTCGGACGCGAGCTCGATGACGGGAAGGGCTGCCGACGGCTCCTCGCCGGGCGCGACGTCGTCGATCACGATCCCGTCCCGGTCGACGTACCGGCGCTCCCCATCCCCGACCACGAGCAGCTCAGGCCGACGCTCCTCGACCTCGAACAGGACGCTGAGCGGATCGATCCGACGGGCGCTCGCCTCGCGGACCAGCGGCAGCTCCTCCACCCGCTCGCTCGCGGCCCGCAGCCGCAGTCGCAGCGTCGAGGTGCCCACCTCGAGGTCGGCGGCGGCGATGACCGCTGCTGGTTCGAGCCGCTCCAACCCGACCACCTCCACCTCCTCGAGCGCGACCAGCGGGCTCCGCTCCACGACCACCACGATCCCGAGCAGCACCAGCAGGCCGAGCCACCACCGCGTGCGCCGCAGACGGCTCCGGCGGTGGTCGTCGCGGACCGCGGCGCGCCGCTCGGCGATGCGCTCGTCGATCACGGTCGTCCCACCTCGGGGTCGTCGGTCGACCAGCTCGTCGGCAGGTCGTGGTCGGCCACGACCGTCCCCAGTCGCCGGACCTCGGGACGCAGCGTGAGGCCCGCGTCGGACTCGACCGCGGCCACGACGCGCTCGATCACGGTCGCGACGTCGGTCGCCGTGGCACCGGGTCGCGTGACGATGAAGTTGGCGTGACGGCGGGACACCTCGGCGCCGCCGACCCGCAGACCCTTGCACCCGGCCACGTCGATCAGCCGGCCGGCGCTGTCACCCGGCGGGTTGGTGAAGACCGAGCCGCAGTTGGGCTCGTTCAAGGGCTGGTGGGTGCGACGCCAGGCTCGGATCCGGGCGATCGCCGCCCGTTCCTCCTCCGGATCGCCGCGGTCGAGCGCGAGGGTGGCCGCGACCACGACCGCGTCGGCCGGCAGCTCGCTGGATCGGTAGGCCAGCCCCAGGGTCGTGGCCGGCCACAGCTCCCTGGTCCCCGTCGACAGCCGGAACAGCTCGGCCTCGACCAGGTGATCGCGCAGCTCGGCGCCGTGGGCCCCGGCGTTCATCCGGACGGCACCTCCGATGGTGCCGGGCACCGAGCAGGCCCAGGCGAAGCCCCGGTAGCCCGCATCCGCGATCCGCACCGCCAGGGACGGCAGGGGCTCGGCCGCGCCCACCCGCAGGCGCTCGCCGACCAGCTCGAGGCCCCGGTACCCCCGGCCGAGCACGATCGCGACCCCGGGCCAGCCGGCGTCGGCGACGAGCAGGTTCGAGCCCCGCCCGATCACCGCCCACGGCAGTCGGTGACGACGACACACCTCCCCCACCGCGGCCAGATCGTGGTCCTGCTCCGCGGTGACCAGGACCCGAGCCGGGCCACCGACCCGGAGGGTGGTCAGCGATGCGAGCGAAGCATCAGCCTCTACCTTACCGTGACATGTCGCGGCAAGCTCGGACACCACCGGATCGCTCACCGCGCAGCCTCGAGCCGTTCCAGCAAGGCCGGCCCCACGCTGGTGATGTCCCCGGCCCCGGCGGTGACCACCAGGTCACCGGCGCGCACCGTGGCCACCAGCTCGTCCACGACCTCGCGGAGACCCGGGCGGTACACGACGCTCGCCCCGGCCTCTGCGGCCGCATCGGCCACCAGCTTGCCGGTCACCCCGGGCACCGGCGCCTCCGTGGACCCGTAGACATCGGTGACGATCACCGCGTCGGCGGCGGCGGCGGCCCGCCCGAGCTCGGCTCCGAAGACCTCGGTCCGCGAGTAGCGGTGGGGTTGCACGACCACCACGATGCGTGCCGGCCGCTGCTGGCGGGCAGCCGCCAGGGTGGCCCGCAGCTCGGTCGGATGGTGGGCGTAGTCGTCGACCACCTCGACGCCTCCCACGGTGCCGAGCCGTTGGAAGCGTCGCACCGCGCCGGTGAAGGTCGTCAACCCCTCGGCCGCTGCAGCCACGTCCACGCCGAGCAGGTGGCAGACCGCGACAGCGGCGGTGGCGTTGCGCAGGTTGTGGACCCCGGGGACCGCCAGCGTCAGCCTGGCCGCCGACGCCCCACCGATGCGGACCTCGGCACCACCCTCGTCCGCGATCACCCGGATCTCCGCGCGGGGGTCCTCACCGTAGGTCACGATCGGCGCGTCGATGTGCGCCGCGAGCCAGGCGCTGCCCGGATCGTCGAGACACAGCAGCGCCGGTGCCCCGGGCGCCCGGCGCTCGAGGAACCCGATGAAGGCCTGACGGACCGCGTGGAGGTCCTCGAACTCGTCGGGGTGGTCGTGCTCCAGGTTGGTCACCACCGCCAGGTCGGGACGGTAGACCAGGAAGGACCGGTCGGACTCATCGGCCTCGGCGACGAAGGAGCCGTCCGTGCCGGCGTGCGCGTTGGTCCCGCTCTCGTTCAGCGACCCCCCGATCGCGAAGCTCGGGTCCCCCCCGGCGGCCTGCAGGGCGACCACCGTCATCGAGGTCGTCGTCGTCTTGCCGTGGGTCCCGGCGATCAGGACCGCTCGGTCCTCAGCCATCAGCAGGGCCAGCAGTTCCGCGCGCCGGAGCAGCCGGCGACGTTGCGCCCGTGCCGCGATGACCTCGGGGTTGTCGGCCGGCACCGCCGAGGAGGTGACGACGACATCGGCCCCGGCGATGTGGTCGGCGTGGTGCCCGACGGCGATGTGGGCGCCCAGCACGCGGAGCTCCTCCAGCGCCCGTCCGTCGCGCAGGTCGGAGCCCGTGACCCGATGCCCCCGGAGCAGCAGGATCCGGGCCAGTCCGGACATCCCGGCACCACCGATACCGACCAGGTGGACGTGATGGTGCGGGGTCAGCGCGGGCATCACGGTTGCGGTCCTTCCGGGGCCAGCTCCAGGACGAGACGCGCCACCGCCTCGGCCGCGTCAGGCCGCCCGAACGCCCGAGCGCCGAGCGCCATGGCAGCGTAGGTGCTGGGGTCGTCGAGCAGCGGGATCAGGGTGTCCACCAGCCGCTGGCCCGTCAGCTCGTCGTCATCGATCACGGCTGCCCCGCCGGCCCGAGCCAGCGCGTGGGCGTTCTCGCGCTGATGGTCGGCGGTGGCGTGGGGGTAGGGGATGAGGACCGAGGGCAGGCCGAGCACGGTGAGCTCGGCGATCGAGGTCGCCCCCGCCCGGCAGACCACGACATCAGCTGCGGCGTAGGCACCGGCCATGTCGTCGATGAACTCCACCAGCTTGACGGGCGGCCCCTCGGGATGGGCCATCCTGGCCTCCTCCCACCCGCGGGCGGCCGCGGTGTAGCCCACCCCGCCGGTGGCGTGCAGCAGCTGGACCGGGCGATCACCCCAACGCTCGTGGGCCGCCACGACCGCACTGTTGATGCTGCGGGCGCCCTGGCTCCCCCCGAAGACCAGCACCGTCCGGCGCTCCGGATCGAGACCGAAGGCCTCGAGCGCCGCGGTACGGCGAGCGGCACGATCGAGCTCGAGGACATCGGGACGCACGGGGTTCCCGGTGACCACGCACCGCTCCTGGTAGCGCAACCGGGCAGCGGAACCGGGGAAGGTCACCGCCACCCGGTCCGCCCACCGTGCCGCCACCCGGTTGGTCAGCCCCGGGACGCTGTTCTGCTCGTGGACCACCAGGGGCAGCTGCTCACGGAAGGCGGCACGGTCGAGCGGGAAGGACACGTACCCGCCGAAGGTCACGGCGGCGACCGCGCGACGCTCGGTGATCAAGCTCCGACAGGACCGCACGCCGGCACGCAGGGCACCGGGGACCTTCAGCAGCCGCAGGGAGGGCCGCCGCGGGATCGCGACCGCCTCGATGGTGTGGAGCTCGAAGCCGCTGGCCGGCACGAGCCGGGCCTCGAGCCGGTCCGCCACACCGACGAACACCACCTCGACGTCCTCGCGGGCGGTCAGCTCACGGGCCACGGCCAGGGCGGGGAAGACGTGGCCGGCGGTGCCGCCGCCGGCGATCAGGATGGTGCGTGTCACGGACGGCCTCCCCGCGTGGTGGCGTCGGACGTCGCTGGAGCCTGACGTCGGGCGATCGCCACCAGGATGCCGAGCGCCAGCAGGGTCGACACGAGCGAGGACCCACCAACGGACACCAGCGGCAGGGTGACCCCGGTGATCGGCAGCAGACCGGTGACCGTGCCGATGTTGACCAGCGCCTGCCCGACGACCCACACCGTGACCGCCAGCGACACGGTGCGACCGAAGCCGTCCGTGGCGGCGTAGGACACCTTCAGGCCCACGTAGAGCAGCGTGCTGAACAGGAGCACGACCAGCAGGGCGCCGACCAGGCCGAGCTCCTCCCCGATCACCGCGAAGATGAAATCGGTGTCGGCGTTGGGGATGAAGTGCCACTTGCCCCTCGAGGACCCGAGCCCCACCCCGAAGGTGCCACCCGAACCCAGGGCGTAGCGGGACTGCAGGAGCTGGAACCCCTCCTCCAGGGGGAAGCGCTCCGGCCACAGCCACCCCCGGATCCGCGCCACCCGGTACGGGGCGACCACGGCCAGCGCGGCGACGGCCAGCCCACCGAGCCCGACGGCGGCCGCGACGATGCGCCCCGGTAGCCCCTCGACCCACAGCACCGCGCTGATGATCATCGCCAGCAGGATGGTGGTCCCGAGGTCCGGCTGGGCGAGCACCAGCGCGGCCAACAGCACCAGCAGCGGCAGCGCCGGGATCAGCAGGTGCTCGGTGGTGTGGGGCAGGCCGTTGCGGGGCCGTTTGCGCTCCAGGACATCGGCCAGCCACAGCAGGGCGGCCAGCTTGGCGAGCTCCGAGGGCTGGATCGACAGCGGCCCGATCCCGATCCACCGTGTGGAGCCGTAGCGGGTCTCGCCGACACCCGGGACCAGCAGCAGCACGAGCCCCCCGATGGCCACCAGCAGCAGCGGCCAGGCCAGGCCGCGCCAGATCCGATGGTCGAGCCGGGCGGCTGTCACGAAGGCGACCAGACCGATCACCGCCCAGCCGACCTGCCGGCGGAAGACGGCGAAGGGGTCGCCGGCCTCGGCTGCCGGCACGAAGGAGGCGGAGAAGCTCATGACCAGGCCGAGCAGCAGGAGCAGCAGGGTCAGCACGGTCAGGGTGGTCGCGTCGGCGTTCCAGGGACCGGGCTGCCAGCGGGCCCGGATGCGGGCCCAGCGGCCGGTGGGTCGCTCCTCGCTGCCGGAGGAACGCTCGCGCTGGTGTCGTGGTGCCTCGTCGATGCTCATCGCTCTCCCCCGGGGTGCGAGGTGGTGGCCCCACCGGCAGCAGCCCGCCGGGCCGCGCTGGTGAAGACCTCGCCGCGCTGGGCGTAGGAGTCGAACTGGTCGAAGGACGCGCAGGCGGGTGCCAGCAGCACGGTGTCGCCCGGCCCGGCCAGCTGCGCGGCGACCGCCACCGCGGTGTCCAGGTCGGGCGCCAACTGCGCGGGGACGCCGGCCGCGGCGCACACCTCGGCCAGCTCCTCAGCAGCCGCACCGATCAGCACGGCGGCGTGGACGTCACCGAGGGCCGCTCCCAGGGGGCGCAGATCGACGCCCTTGGCGAGCCCACCGCCGATCCAGACCGCCGGGCCGGCCGATGCCAGCGACGCCATGGCGGCATGGACGTTGGTGGCCTTCGAGTCGTCGACGAACCGCACCCCGCGGTGGTCGGTGGCGACGACCTCGAAGCGGTGCCGGCCG
>SLQK01000267.1 GCA_007131525.1 Nitriliruptoraceae bacterium
CAGGTCCCGGGCCGTGGCCTGCAGCAGGTCCAGTCCCGGCTCACCGAGCCCCTGGAAGGAGTAGGGGGAGGTGCGGGGCTTGTACGCCCCGCCCCGCAGGATCGTGGCCCCGGCCTCCTTCGCCATCCGGCACGCCTCGCGGGTCTGCTCCTCGGTCTCCACCGCGCAGGGTCCGGCGATCAGGGTCACGGTGTCCCGGCCGATCGCCGAGTCACCGACCCAGACCGTGGACGGTCGGGGGTGGGCGTCGTTGCTGACCAGCTTGTAGGGCTTGCTGACCCGGATCACGTCCTCCACGCCCGGGAAGGCGTGCAGCGGCAGCTCGGCGAAGTGGGTCAGGTCGCCGACCAGCCCGATGATCGTCTGGTGCTTGCCCCGGGACACGAAGGCGTCACCGCCGGCCTCCGCGATCGCGTGTACGACCTTGTCGATGTCGGCGTCGGTGGCACCGCCACGCATCACCACGACCATCGAGGTGTCCTCTCTCGCCACGACCGTCCCTACCTCTCCAGCACGCCAGCGCCCGGTCGAGGACGCGGCGGTTCGCGCCAGGACCGGTGCTGCGAGCGTGACGACGGACCGTGCCTGCGACCGACGCGGCGACGTCGTCCCGGTGACGGGGGCGTCGGACGGTGCGCGCGTCCTCGGGCAGGCTACCACCGTGGGTGCGACGTCCCGGCTGCCGTCGGTGCGCAGGTCCACGGGGGGACCGACCGACCGGTCTACCCTGCAGGCTGCTGCGCCCACCGGATGGCTCCCACCGCTCAGGACCTGGCTGCGACGTGCCCGACCAGACCCCGCCCGACCCAGCCGAGGTCGTGGCACGCTGCCCGGACTGCGACGCCGAGGTGGCGCCACCCGGCCGGTTCTGCATCAGCTGCGGCACGGCCGTGCCGGCCGGGGACGTGCGCGCGTCGGCGGCCGACGTCCCGTCCGCCCGTCAGCCGCAGCCGGCGGGCACGTCGGCGGCCGCTGGCCCCGTGTGGGTCCCCGAGCCGAGCAGTTGGACGTCGACCCAGGTGCCGCCGGCCAGCGGACGGGGCGCGAGCCGCAGCTGCACGAGCTGCGGTGCCGTCAACGTCAGGGACCGGGAGCTCTGCGTCGTCTGCGGGCTGGACCTCGACCCCGACGACCGGACCGCGGTGGAACCACGCCCGCCCCTGGAACCGGGTGAGCGCGTCGCGCGCCGGAGCGCGGCGCGCCGGCGGGTCCGGGCCCTGGTCGCAGCGGTGCTGGCGGCGCTGGTCGTGGTGGGTGCCATCACCGCGGGGCTCGCGCTGGCCGAACTCGGGCCCTTCGCCGTCGAGGAGGAGCCCCTCGAACCGGTCCCGTTCGTCGCCGACCGGTACCCCGACCAGCCCGAGGTCCTCGAGCTCAGCGGGGTCGCGACCCTGACCAGCGCGGCACCGGCGGGTGACCGGGTGTTCTCCCCTGACCGGCTGGTCGACGGCGATCCCCTCACGGCGTGGCGGGCGGACGCCAGCGTCCGTCCGCCCGCCACCGACGAGACCGTCGATGTGCTGCTGGCCGCGCCGGCCTGGGTCACGGCGATCGCGGTGTCCAACGGTGACCACCACGACCCGGAGGCCTACGAGGCCAGCGGCCGCGTCCAGCGTGCCGAGCTGTGGTTCGACGGGGACCTCGTGGTCGGTGCCACGCTGCTCGACCTCGGGCGTCGACGGCAGCTGCTCGCCCTCGAGGAGCCGATCCTGACCACCGCCGTCCGGCTATCGCTGGTCGAGGTGCTGCCCGGGGTGCGCTACGACGAGCCGGCGTTGTCCTCGGTGGAGCTCCGCGGCTACCCGGCGACCGGCGATGACGTCCCGCTGGCCACCGAGCGGGCCGAGCGCCGTCCGGCCGCAGGGGCACTGGTGACCACCGTGCAGCAGGGGCCGCCGTCGGTCCTGCCACGAGCCCGGGCCGATCAGCGCTCGTAGGCGTACAGGAGCACGGTGTCGCCGGGTAGCCGTGAGCTGCCCGGACCCGGATCCTGGTCGTAGACGCGGTCGGGGTTGAAGAAGGCCGAGAAGCCACCCCGGCGCTCCACCTCGACCTCCAGGCCGAGGGCCTCGAGCGCGGCCACGGCCTCGGCCACCCGCTGCCCCCGCACGTTCGGCAGCACCACCGGCGCCGGGCCGTCGGAGACCACCACCTCGACGACGTCACCCGCGTGGCGGGTGGCACCCGGGGCCGGCTCCTGGGCGAGCACCTGGTCCACCGCTGCGCCGGCGTCGTAGCGTCGCTCGGTGACCGTGAGCTCCAGGCCGGCGTCGCGCACCAGCGCGCGCGCCTCGGCCAGCGGCACGCCGACCAGCTCGGGGACCGGGATCGGGGTCGGCCCCAGGCTGACGGTGACCGCCACCTCGGTGCCCTCGTCGACCTCCACACCGGCGGGGGGGTCGGTCCCGATGACCCGCCCCTCCGGCACCTGCTCGTGGTGGACCTCCGTGATGGCGGCACCCAGGTCGGCGGCCGCGAGGCTGGCGACGGCGTCGTCCGCTGCCTCGCCGTCCACCTCCGGCACCAGCACCTGGCGTGGACCGGCCGACAGCACCAGCCGGACGAGGGTCCCCAGCCTGGCGTCACCCTGGGGTTCCTGGGTCAGGACGTGCCCCTCGGGCACACCGAGGTCGTGGACGGTGCGGTCGAGGATCTCCGGGGCGAAGCCGGCCCGCTCCAGCTGCTCGACGGCGTTGCTGCCCGGGGCACCGAGGACGGAAGGGATCGGCGTGATCGGGGCCAGCACGCGGTCCCACAGCAGGTAGCCGCCCACGGCGGAGCCACCGATCAGGGCGGTCAGCAGGAGCACGACCCAGGGCCAGCGGCGCCGGCGGCGCCCGCGTCGACGTCCAGGTGCGACGTCCGGGGAGGGGTGGGAGCCCGGCGGCCGGGGTGGCCCCGGCTCGACCGCCGACCCGGGAGCATCGCCGGCCGCGTCGGTGTCGTCGACCAGCTGGGTCGGCACCTCGGCGACCGGGACGACGACCGTGTGACCGGGGGCCGGTGGGGGACCACTCGTTCCGAGCGGCGGCGTGGGCGCTGCAGGGTGCACCGGCGGCCCCGGGGGAGCGGACGGGGCCGGCACATCGCTGACCCGCGGCAGCTGCCAGGGGGTGTCGCCGACCGCTGCCCGCAACCCCTGGGCGAAGGCCGCGGCGCTCCGGGTGCGCTCGGTGGGCCGGCGGGCGGTGGCCGCCAGGACCAGGGCGTCCAGCGCGGGATCGACCTCGTAGCCCAGCGACGAGGGGGATGGGACCGCACGCTCGACGTGGGCGACGGCCGTCGAGAAGGGGGTCTCCCCGCTGTGGGGCGGGGCACCGGTCAGGCACTCGAACAGCAGGATGCCGAGGGCGTACACGTCGGCCCGGCCGTCGATCGCAGCGCCCTGGACGGCTTCGGGGGCGAGGTAGTGGGGGGACCCGACGAGGACCTCGGGGCCGACGGTGGCCGTAGCGTCGGCGGCGGCCCGGGCGAGCCCGAAGTCGGTGACGCGCACGCTGCCATCCCGGCCGATCAGCAGGTTCTCCGGCTTGATGTCGCGGTGCACGAGCCCGGCGTCGTGGGCGGCCTGCAACCCTGCCGCCGCGGGGACGAGCACCGCCACCGTCTCCTCGGGGCTGAGCCGGCCCCGGACCCTGAGGACGTCGCGCAGCGAGACTCCCTCGACCAGCTGGAGGATCAGGAACGCCCCCTCCTCGTGCTCCCCCCAGTCGTGCACGGCGACGATGTTGGGATGGGTGAGGGCGGCGGCCGCGCGCGCTTCGCGCCGGAACCGGGCCAGGAAGGACGGGTCGGTGGCGAGGTGGGGGTGGAGCAGCTTGGCGGCGACCTCGCGGTCCAGCACCGTGTCGTGGGCGCGGTGGACCACCGCCATCCCACCGCGGCCGACCTCCTCGCGCAGCACGTAGCGACCACCCAGGCGGTGCTGGGTGGCCGCCGAGCTGGTGGCTCGCTCCTCGCCCACGTTCGCGTCGTCCCTCGCTGGAGACCGGCGGCTGGCAGGGTACGGCAGGCCACCGCCGCGGCCGGGCAGCCCTCGCGGCCGGCGGGCGGTGGGTGGTGGCCCGTGCCCCATGGACCGTGGCCCGCTGCCGCGCGCCCGTCAGCAGCTGCCGTCGGCCTGGCACCGGTCCAGTCGGTCGCGGACGGTGATGATCAGCGCCCGCAGCTCGTCGTTGTCGGCGCGGACCTCGTCCAGCCCGCTGCGCACGCCGTCCACCACGCTGCGCAGGTCGGTGAGCGCGGTCGCGAGCTCGGTCTCGACGTCGTCCAGCTGCTCGGACAGGATCGCCAGCTCCTCGTCCAGCACCGTCAGGGTGTCCACCAGCTCGCCGAGCTGGGTGTCGGTCGCCTCGGTCCGCTCGGCCAGTTCGTCCGGATCCAGGTCCGCGGTCAGCTCGTCCAGGCGGTCCTCGACCGCGACCAGCCGGGCGGCCAGCTCGTCAGCGTCGGGGCCGGCCGCCAGCGCCGACTCCATCCGGTCGAGGCGCGCCTCGACCGCCTGCAGGTCCTCCTCGCTCGCGGTGGCACACCCGGCGAGCGCGGCCGCGGCGGCGACGGTGGCCAGCAGCTGGCGCGGGCGGGAGCGTGCCTGGCGGCTAGCGTGCCCGGCCTCGCTCACACCGGCGTGGGAGGACCTCGTGACCGACACCGACCGGCGGGCAACCACCTTCGACGACCAGCTCCTGGAGCTGGGTTTCCGCGTCCAGGGCAGCAGCCGGCGCGGCGGTCGGATGTGGGCGCTGCCCTTCAACCGGTTCCTCACCTTCGTCCTCCACGACTACGACGATGCGGTGGTGCTCACCTGGGCCTTCGCCCTCGGGGAGTACCTCGAGGAGCGGGGGTGGCGCTCCAGCGTCACCGACGTCTCGGTGATGGAGCTGTACCCCCGGGCCGACGTCCGCCTCCCGCGCGACATCGAGGCGCTCGGGGGTGAGCTGACCCGGGTGTTGGCGTCGCTCCGGCTGGACCTCGGCGATCCTGCGCTGTGACCTGCGTCCCGGGTCACGCCTCCTCGGGCGGGCCCGTCGTGGGGCCGTGCTCGTGCTCGACGATCGAGCAGCCGCTCAGCCCGCAGCCCTGCTGGCCCCGGGCGCGCCGCAGCACCTGGGGCGGGAGGAGCCCGACGTCCTGACTGGCCAGGCGTTCGCCACGCTCGCCGGCGGTCAGCATCGCCCGGAGCGCCGCGCCACCGACCACCAGGACCTCGATGCCGAAGGCGAGCAGCAGCCCGAGTCCGACCAGCTCCGCCAGGAGCACCAGCTCGACGCTGCCGCGTACCGTTGACACCACGAGGAACGTGGTCACGATCACCGCGAGCAACCCGAGCAGGGTGCGACGCAACCGGTGGGCCGTCGCGGACCACCGGACGATCCCGCCGCCGTCGTCACCCGCGAGCCTCATGGGCCGGCCTCGGGGAGCACCGGCAGAGCCTCCAGGGCCTCGGTCAGGGCCGGGACGTCGAGGATGTTGTCCCACCGGGCGGCGATCCGGCCGTCGTCACCGATCAGGAACACCCAGGGTTCGTTCCCGCCGATGTCGGTCTGGATGAAGGCGGCCGCGGCGTCGTTGAGGGTCTGGGAGTCGAAGTCCTCCCACACCTCGAGGTGGATGAAGTCGGCCCGGTCGTCGTAGCGCAGCGCCAGCTCGGCGATCACCTCGGTGAGGGGGCCACAGAACCGGGTGCGACAGTAGACCGGGGTGGCGACAGCGACGACGACGGGCCGGCCGGCCTCGATCGAATCCGCGACGGTGTGCTCGTGCAGGTGGGGGAAGGCCACCTCGCTGTTGGCGGCCTGGGCGCGGGAGTCGAGCTGGACGGCCCGCACGGTCCCCGCCTCGACGTCGGCGAGGGTGAGGTTGTCCACCTGCGGGGCCGGGTCACCGGGGGCAGGGACGAGGTGCTCCTCGAGCACGGGGAAGGACCGGTTGCCCGAGAAGGGGGTGCCGTCCTCCAGCTCGCCGACGATGCGCACGCCCCACACCCCGGCCCGGTCGAGATCCACGGTCGCTGCGTACACCCCGGTGCCGGTGTCCTCGACCAGCGACGGGGCCTCGGTCGGCGCGTCGATCGTTCCACCGGGGACGGGAACGAACCTGGCCGGCACCGACTGTTCGATCGCGGCGCTGGTCTCCGAGCCGTCACCGAGGTAGGCCAGCCCGAGCTCCACCTCGCCATGGGCGATGAGCTGTCGCTCAGCGGTGAACAGCCCGACCATCAGGCGCTGGTCCTGCCCGACGGCCAGGTCGAAGCTGGCCGGCTCCACCACCACCTCGATCGGGTCGGGGTCGCCGGCGCAGCCCACCAGGGCCCCCGCGACCAGCAGCAGGACGAGGAGGCCGACGGGACGCCCCATGGGGGCTCTGGCGCCGGTGCCGGTGCGGAGCGAGCCGCCGACGACGGGCGCGGTCGGGGCGCGGGACGACAACGGCACAGGTCCTCCGCGGTGGGGCGCGTGCGACGGACGGGGTGGGGATGTCAGAGGGTACGTCACCGGCCCGCGAGCTTCCGCGGCGCTGCGGTCGCGCATCCCGCCCACGGTGTGGCAGCCTGCCGCCATGCGACGTCCCTTGGTTCCCCTGACGCTGGTGGCCGGCGTGCTCCTGCTGGTGGCACTGGCCGTGTTCGGCCGATCCTGTGGGGTCGCCCCCGACCCTGAGGAGGCCGAGCCGAGCTCGCCGCCGGTCCGGGTCGGCGCCGGGCCCGACGCCGAGTCGGGGCTGCTGGCCCACACCCTGGTCGCCCTGCTGGCCCTCCAGCAGGTCGAGGCGGAGGTCATCGCGTTCTCCGACGCCCGGGACACGCGACAGGCCATCGAACGCGGCGACGTCGAGGTCCGACCCGGCTACACCGGCGAGGCCTGGCTGGAGACGCTGGGGCGTGCCGATCCGCCGGGCGATCCTCGAGCCAGCTTCGAGGAGGTCCGTTCCCACGATGCGCAGGCCGGGCTGCTGTGGTTCCGGCCCCGGTTCCTGGAGGGCATCGAGGAGCCGCCGGCCAACGCCACCTTCGCGTTCGTGGTCCCTGGGCCGCCGTCGGTGGACGCCGATCTGGCGACCATGTCCCAGCTGGCGAGCCGCCTGTCCGCACGCCCCGAGGCCACGCTGTGCGTCGACCCGGAGTTCGCCTCCCGGCCCGATGGCCTCCGGGCGGTGCTCGCGGCCTACAGCGTGCGGAGCGATCAGCCGGTGCTGGCCGCGCCGCCGGCGGATGCCGTTCGTGGGGTGGTCGCGGGGGACTGCATCGCCGGGCTGACCACCGCCACCGACGGGTCGGCGTGGGCGGCGGGGCTCCGCCCGCTCATCGACGACCTGGAGGTGTTCCCGGCCTTCGTCGCGCTCCCGCAGGCACGGCGGGACGCGATGCTGGAGCGGCCCGCGATCAGCGGCGCGATCAGCCCGATGGCCGGCCATCTCACCACGGCGCTGCTGGGTGGTTTCAACGCGCGGGTGGTGGCCGGCGAACCGGTGGAGGAGGTCGCGGCCTCGGCTGCGGTCGAGCTGGCCCGCCGGGCAGGTCGGGAGGTCCCTGACGAGGAGCAGTGACCCCGCCGCCGGCTGCGCCTGCGGCGCGAGAAGGGGCCGCAGGCGCCGACCGGGTCAGTAGCGCTCGGCGACGAAGGTCTGGTCCTCGATCGGGGGACGCACGTACCCGCCGCGCCTGGGCGGACGTTCCCCGAGCTCGACGGGTTCGGGGGTGGCATCGGTGTAGTCGAACTGCTCGAGCAG
>SLQK01000205.1 GCA_007131525.1 Nitriliruptoraceae bacterium
GACGGCCCACAGGTCGGCGTCGGAGCCCTCCGGCACCGCGTTGGCATGGGCCATCACCGCCTGCTCGTCGGCGGTGAGCATCTCCTCGGCGTCCGCGGGCGCCAGGGCGTCGTCCTCGGGCACGGTGTCGGGGCCGTCGGCCCGCGTGTCCGCTCGGCCGGGCTGGTCCTGGTCGGTCACGTGGGCCTCCTCGCGCGGTGGTGCCGGCCGTCAGTCGCCGGTGCCGGCGGTCGTCCGCAGGGCCGAGACGAAGGCCTCCTGGGGTACCTCGACCGACCCCACCGACTTCATCTTCTTCTTGCCTTCCTTCTGCTTCTCCAGCAGCTTGCGCTTGCGCGTGACGTCCCCGCCGTAGCACTTGGCGAGCACGTCCTTGCGCTTTGCCTTGATCGTCTCCCGGGCGATGATCTTCGAGCCGATCGCCGCCTGGACGGGGACGTCGAACAGCTGCCGGGGGATCAGCGCCTTCAGCTTCTCGGTCATCGACTTGCCGAAGGCGTAGGCCTCGTCGCGGTGCACGATCGAGCTGAAGGCGTCGACGGGCTCACCGTTGAGCAGCAGGTCCACGCGGACCAGGTCGGCGACCAGGTACTCACCGGGTTCGTAGTCGAGGGAGGCGTAGCCGCGGGTCCGCGACTTCAGCTGGTCGAAGAAGTCGGTGATGATGCCCGCGAGCGGGAGCTGGTAGCGCAGCTCGACGCGCTCCTCGGTGAGGTAGTCCATGGCGATCATGGTCCCCCGCCGCCCCTCGCACAGCTGCATCACCGGGCCGACGTAGGTGGTCGGGGTCAGGATCATCGCTCGGACCGTCGGCTCCCGGACCTCCGCGATCCGGTTGGCCTCGGGGAGGTCCTGGGGGTTGGCCACCTCGACCACCTCAGGCTCGCCGTGCTCGTCGACCACACCCTCCAGGGTCACGCGGTAGCGCACGCTCGGCGCCGTGGTCACCAGGGGGATGTCGAACTCGCGGTCGAGCCGCTCGGTGATGATCTCCAGGTGGAGCAGCCCGAGGAACCCGCAGCGGAACCCAAACCCGAGCGCGGCGGAGGTCTCGGGCTCGAAGCTGAAGGACGCGTCGTTGAGCCGCAGCTTGTCCAGCGCGTCGCGCAGCTGCGGGAAGTCGTCGGAGTCCACCGGGTACAGCCCGGAGAACACCATCGGCAGGGGCTCGCGGTAGCCCGGGAGCGGCGGCACGGTCAGGGCACCGCGGCCGGCCAGGGTGATGGTGTCACCCACCTTGGCCTCGCTGACCTCCTTGATGGCGGCCGAGAGCACCCCGACCTCACCGACCCCGAGGGCGTCGATCGGGGTCTCCTCGGGGGCGTGGACGCCGAGGTCGTCGATCTCGCCCTCGAACCCGGTGGCGAGCAGTCGGATCCGATCACCGGACCGGAGCGCACCATCGACCACGCGGAAGTACACCAGCGTCCCCCGGTAGGGGTCGTAGATCGAGTCGAAGATCAGCGCCCGGGCCGGACCCTCGGGGTCGCCCTTCGGCGGCGGGATCCGGTCGACGATCGCATCCATCACGGCGACCACGCCCTGGCCGGTCTTGGCGGAGATGCGCAGGACGTCGTCGGGGTCGCCACCGATGATCGCGGCGATCTCCCTGGCCACGTCGTCGGGGCGGGCAGCGGGCAGGTCGATCTTGTTCAGGACCGGGATGATCTCCAGATCGGCCTCGAGCGCCAGGTAGAGGTTCGCGATGGTCTGCGCCTCCATGCCCTGGGCGGCGTCGACCAGCAGCACCGCGCCCTCGCAGGCGTTGAGGGCCCGCGACACCTCGTAGGAGAAGTCGACGTGCCCCGGGGTGTCGATCAGGTTCAGCAGGTACTCGTCCGCGGCGTCACCGAGCGGCTTGTAGGGCAGCCGGGCGGTCTGGGCCTTGATGGTGATCCCACGCTCGCGCTCGATGTCCATCTTGTCGAGGTACTGCGAGCGCATCTGCCGAGCGTCGACCAGCTCGGTCAGCTGCAGCATCCGGTCGGCCAACGTCGACTTGCCGTGGTCGACGTGGGCCACGATGCAGAAGTTGCGGATGCGCTCGGTGCGGTAGGTCACGTCGGCGAGGGGCCTTCCACGTCCGGAGGGGACGCATGGGGTGAGACGGAGGCCGCGGTGGGAACGCGCACCGGTCCGTGGGTAGCGTCCGCAGGGTATCGGCGCGGTGGTGCCCGCCGACGTGGTCGCCACCACGGCGGCCACCGGCGCCGTCACCCGTGGAGGAGCTGGAGGACCGACGTGCAGGCGCTGGTGTTCGACGGGCCGGGGCGCATCCGCTACGAGCCGCAACGTCGGGACCCGGACCTGTGCGCGCCCACCGACGCCATCGTGGAGGTCGAGGTGGCCGGCCTGTGCGGCTCGGATCTCCACCCCTACCTGGGGCGCGAGCCCGCTGCCGCGGGGGTCGTCCCGGGACACGAGGTGGTGGGGCGGGTCCTCGCGGTCGGCACCGAGGTGGCCGAGCGCCGGGTCGGTGAGCGGGTGCTGGTCCCCTTCTCGACCTCCTGCGGCCGCTGTGCCCGGTGCGCGGCGGGCCTGACCGCCCGGTGTGAGCGAGGGGCGCTGTTCGGCTACGGACCACCCGACGACCCCGCCGCAGGGCTGGACGGCGGGCAGGCGGAGCGGCTCCGGGTCCCCTGGGCGGACGCCAGCCTGCGGCTCGTGCCCGCCTGGATGGACGACCCGACCGCGCTGCTGTGCTCCGACAACCTGCCCACCGCCTGGGAGGCGGTGGCGCGAGCGGACCCGCGTCCTGGTCGCGCCCTGGTCGTGGTGGGCCTCGGCGCCGTCGGTCTGTGTGCGGTGGCCGTCGCGCGGGCACACCAGGTCGAGCCGGTGGTGGCGATCGATCCCGTCCCCGACCGCCGCGCCCGCGCCGTCGCTCTCGGCGCCGACCTGGCCCTGGCCCCCGAGGACGCCCTGGCGGCGGGCGTCCTGGACGGCGGGGCTCCCGCCGTCGTCGAGGCCTCCGGCAGCGCCGACGGCCAGCGGCTGGCCTTCCGCCTGACCGAGCCCGGCGGGAGCTGCTCGGTGATCGCCGTCCAGACCGACGAACGCTTCGCCTTCTCCCCGACCGAGGCCTACGACCGCAACCTCACCCTGCGGTTCGGTCGCGCCAACGTGCTGGTGACCCTCCCGCTGGTCGTGACAGCTCTGGCCGACGGTCGCCTGCGCTCCCCGGCCGAGGTCTGCGTCACCCACCCCGACGTCGCGCTGCGCGACGGCCCCGAGGCCTACGCCCGCTTCGCGGCACGGGAGCCCGGGCTCGTCAAGGTCGCCTTCCGTCCCTGACGCGCCCGGGGGTCCCCGGGGTGGCGGACGCCGCCGACACCGTCGGCGACGACCACGCCCCGGCGGGCCGGTTGCCGGGGTCACGAGCCCGCTGGTACCGTTCCCCTCCGCCGTCCGTGCGCGGCTCCCCTGTCGTGCCCGACGACCCACCAGGATCCGGCCGGAGGGCAGCGCGGCGACGCAGCCCACCACGGTCCGCGACGGTGCGGCCCCGATCGTGCCACCGCCGATCCCCCCGCTCGCCACCGGGTGCCGGCTCCCTCCCACGAGCTCCGCCCACGCCCGACGCCCCGCACCGCACCACCGGTGCCACAGCCCAAGGAACGAACCCCGCATGGCCAACATCCAGTCACAGATGAAGCGCAACCGACAGAACGAGACCCGTCGGGCCCGCAACAAGCGCGTGCGTTCGGCGCTGAAGACCGACGTCCGCCGCTTCCGTGACGCCGTCGCCGCGGGTGACAAGGACGCCGCGACCGAGGCGTTCCAGGTGGCATCCCGGTCCCTGGACAAGGCCGCCACCAAGGGCATCGTCCACCGCAACACCGCTGCGAACCGCAAGTCCGGCATGGCGAAGCAGCTCTCCGCGCTGTGAGCATCGCGGCCCGTCGACCGACGGGTCTGCCGAGCGACCACCTGGCGCCCCGCGGGGCGCCATCGTCGTGTCCGGGACGGCCCTGGCCCGAGCGCCCGCGGTCCCTCCCACCTCCGGTCGCAGCGGCCTAGGGTCGGTCCTGGATTATCCGTGCGACGATGGACGGCGACGTGACCGATCCGGCGACTGCCCCCGCGCAGCTGCACGCGGCGATCGCTGCGAGCGACCACCCCAGGCCGGCCCTGCTGTCCTCCCTGGCCGACGCTGCGCTCCGGCGGGCGCCCGACCACGTCCTCGCGCAGGACACCGACGATGTCGTCGACCGACTGGCGGGCATCCTGGCAGCGCTCGACGTCCGCGCAGCGGGTGAGCTGCACATCGCGGTCCGGCCCTGGCAGGAAACCCCCGGCCACGCCACCGTGGAGGTGATCTGGGAGGACCGGCCCTTCCTGCTGTCGACGATCACGACGCAGGTGGTCACCAGCGGCCTCGAGGTCCGCGGCATCTTCCACCCCATCCTCGGGCTCCAGCTCGACGATGAGGGCCACGTCGACGACGTCGTGCCCGCCCGGACCGCAGCGCACCGGCTGTCGGTGATCCAGTTGGACGTCAGCGGCCTCGCCGACGACGACGAAGCCGCCAGCGAGGCGCTCCGCGACCGGCTGCGGTCCGACCTCGAGGACGTGGCGGTCGTCACCGCGGATCACGCCGCGATGCGCGCCGAGATCGAAGCGGCGGCCGCCGCCCTGGCGACCGGCGACCCCCGCGACGCCGAGGTGGCCGCGTTCCTTGCCTGGCTGTTGGACGACAACCTGCTGCTACTCGGGGTGGCGACCCAGCCGGACCGACCTGAGGCAGCACCCGACCGCACCTTCGGCCTGCTGCGGGACGAGGACCGCCGCCGGTCCCTGCTCGCCGACATCGGTGCCGCCCCCGCCTGCGACGACCTGCCACGTCTGACCGCCTCGCGGACGCGACGGCGATCGACGGTCCAGCGCCGTGCGCCGATCGAGGTGTTCGACGTCGCGGTCCCTGACCGCACCCGCCGCGACCCGCACGGGGCTGGCACGGACGATGAGCCCGAGCCGGGTGCTGACGGCAGCCGCATCCGGGTGCTCGGCCTGCTGACACGCAAGGGCATCGCCGAGCCCGTCCGCAACACCCCCGTGCTCCGCCGCCGATTGCGTCAGGTCCTCGAGGTGGAGGACGTCGTCGACGGCTCCCACGACGCCATCACGCTGATCACCCTGGCCCATGCGATCCCCAAGGACGAGCTGCTGCGCTCGACGCGGGCCAGCTTCCGCGAGCTGCTGGTCGGGCTCCTGCAGGCCGAGCAGCACCGGGAGGTGTCCGCCTTCGCCTGTCCGCACCGCCCGAGCGGCACCGTCTCCGTCCTCGTCGCCCTCCCCCGCGAACGCTGGAGCCCCGAGCTCGCGCGGCGCCTGCGCACCGTGCTCAGCGAGCGCTTCGAGGCGACGGGTGTCGAGGTGGACGCCTCGATCGACCTCCAGCGCGACGCGATCACGCGGTACCTGCTGGAGCTGCACGCCCCCGACGACCCCGTGACGTGGGACCAGCTCGTCCCGGAGCGGGCGGTGGACCTCGATCGGACGATCGCCGACCTCGCCCGGCCCTGGGAGGAGACGGTGGTCGGTGAGCTGGCCGCCCGCATGGGTCCCGGGCCGGCCGAGACCGTCGGACGGACGATCGTCGCCCGGCTGCCACGCTCCTACCGGGACGTCACCGACCCGCTGGAGGCGGTCACCGACGTCCGGCTGCTGGCGGAGACGCTCGGCGGAGCATCCTCGCTGCTGGTCTGGCTCCGAGCGGCGCCCTCGCAGCATGCGGCCGACACCGTGGCCGACGGGGACCACACCGCCGGCTACGCCTCCTCGGCGCCGGTGCGCCTCCTCGCCGCCAAGCGCGGCGGCACCCTCGAGCTGTCGGCCTTCCTCCCCATCCTGGAGAGCCTCGGGCTGACGATCGTGGACGAGGTGCCCCACCCACTGACCGATGGCAGCGGCCCCGCGGCCACGCTGCACGACTTCGGTGTGCGGGCGAGCGGACTCGATCCGGCGCGGGACGGCCCCCGGGTGGCCGACGCGATCCTGGCCGCCTGGCGTGGCCACCTCGAGGTCGATCCCCTCAACAAGCTGGTCGTGGTCTCCCGCCTCGACTGGTACGACATCTCCATCCTCCGGGCCTACCGGCGGCTCCGCAGGCAGCTCGGGACCCCCTACACCCCGTCCTACGTCGACACCATCCTGGTGTCGCACCCCGACACGGTCCACGCCCTGGTCGACCACATCCACGCCCGCCTCGACCCCCACCGGCCGGCGAGCGCACCGGCCGCCGAGCAGACCAGGGCGGCGGTGCTCTCGGAGCTCGACCAGCTGGAGCGGCTCGACCACGACCGCATCCTCCGCCGGCTGCTGGAGCTGATCGACGCCACGCTGCGGACCAACGCCTTCCGGGCCGACGCCCGGGCCGACGACACCGGCGAACCCTACGTCGCGCTGAAGATCGACCCCTCGCTGGTCTCCGATGCGCCGCAGCCGCGGCCCTACCGGGAGGTCTTCGTCCACTCGCCGCGGGTCGAAGGGGTCCACCTTCGCAGCGGCCCGGTGTCCCGCGGAGGTCTGCGGTGGTCCGACCGTCGCGACGACGTCCGCAACGAGGTGCTCGACCTCGTCAAGGCACAGGTGCTGAAGAACGCCGTCATCGTCCCCTCGGGTGCCAAGGGCGGGTTCGTGCTCACCCGCGAACCATCCGACGCCGCTGCGGCCCCCGCCGAAGCCCGCCGGCAGTACGTCACCTTCATCCGGGGTCTGCTCGACGTCACCGACGACCTCGACGGCGACCGGGTCGTCCCGCCGCCCGATGTCGTCCGCCACGATGGTGACGACCCCTACCTCGTCGTGGCCGCCGACCGTGGCACCGCCACCTTCTCCGATCTGGCCAACGAGGTGGCCGCGCGGTACGGGTTCTGGCTCGATGACGCCTTCGCCTCGGGTGGCCAGCACGGCTACGACCACAAGCGCTACGGCGTCACCGCCAAGGGCGCCTGGGTCGCGGTGACCGCGCACTTCCGAGAGCTCGACATCGACGTCGCCACCGACCCGATCACGGTGACCGGTATCGGTGACATGTCCGGCGACGTGTTCGGCAACGGCCTGCTCCGATCACGCAGCGTCCGGCTGGTGGCCGCCTTCGACCACCGCCACGTGTTCCTCGACCCCGACCCGGACCCGGAGCTGAGCTTCGCGGAGCGGCAGCGCCTCTACGACCTCCCGGGGTCGAGCTGGAGCCACTACGACCCCGGGGCCCTCTCCCCCGGCGCGATGATCGTGCCGCGCGCCGCCAAGCGGGTCGAGCTCACCGACGAGGTCCGAACGCTGCTTCGGGTCGAGGCCACCGAGCTCACGCCGCCGGAGCTGGTCCGTGCGGTGCTGCGGGCCCCGGTCGACCTGCTGTTCGCCGGCGGCATCGGGACCTACATCCGCGCGACCAGCGAGCCCGAGAGCGAGCTCGGGGACCGCGCCAACGCCGACGTCCGGGTCGAGGCCTCCACCGTGCGGGCACGGGTCATCGGCGAGGGAGCCAACCTCGCGGTGACCCAGCGCGCCCGGATCGAGCTCGCCCGCCGGGGCACCCTGGTGAACCAGGACGCGATCGACAACGCAGCCGGGGTCGCCACCTCCGACCTGGAGGTGAACCTGAAGATCCTGCTCCGCACGGC